>NZ_JBFTJE010000007.1:0-272715 GCF_056395265.1 Cupriavidus sp. 10L43_2 | reverse complement strand
TGGATAGCGCTGGTGTCGAGAGACGCATCGAACCCTATCCTCAAGTGGTTCATGTCCCCATTCCACGTCTTCTTCTTTATTGGCCGTCTTGTCCACCGCGCCACAAGCAAAGTGCCACTCTGGCCCGCCGATGTCGAAGCCGCCTGCCGAATCATGCCAGGCGATCCGTACGTGCGTGATTCGAGCACGAATCCAGAGGGGTATCGCTGAAGACGTTCACAAGCGGCTGATTCAAGGGATGTCGAAGCAAGAATGGCGGCGTTCAGCACCGAAGACACAGAGTAAGGACTTTGCGAAATGAGTGGCAATGACTACAAGGCGGACAAAGAGATGAAGACTGACGAGACAAGACGCGATCCGAACGCGAGCGGGATTCAGGAGCGGGCGTCAGACGAGCGGCTGGCGAAGAAATCCGGCACAGCGTTTCGCATCGTCGCGCTTCTCTTCGCTGTGATGTCGGCGTGGTGGGGGGTGAAGAACTTTATGGATGCTGCGCGAACGATGTCGGGAGGGTGACGGGTATCACGGCACATGCCGTCGTTCCTCAATGCGAACGGTTCCTTCAACTGTCAAAGGAAGCAGCATGCCAAATGCAATCTATGTGGGTGACGACACCAGCCATGGCGGCAAGGTGCTCACGGGCTCGTCACGTGTTTCGTTTAACGGACGCCCTGTCGCGCGTCAGTCCGACAGGGTTTCCTGCCCTCGCTGCGGCGAGAATGCCATCGCGGAAGGCAACGGGAAGATGCTGGACGGCAACCTGCCGCTTGCCTTTCATGGGCACAAGACGCTGTGCGGCGCGATACTGCTTTCGTCCAGCGGGGCGATAGGAAGCCGCTGATGGCCTACGATCTGCGGCGCATTGCGCCTGAGCGCGAGGTCCGACCGCTCAAGCCTGCGTGGCTTCCCTGGCTGTTCCTGCTTGCCATGATCGGTGGCGGCGGTGCCTTGGTTGCCCTCCGCCTCTGGCCGGAGGGCGAGCCCACGCAAACGCTCTGGTTCTGGACTTGCGTTGCAGCGTTCCCGGTTATCGTGTGGGCGATGCTGTTCTTCAGCTATCTCGGGGTGCTGCAGACCCAGCGGACGCGCGCCGAAGACCCCGCGGCGCGGCGTGACTATCAGGACGCGGTGTGCCGCAAAGCCGGGGTCCCGCTGCACGTCCTGGGCGCCGGCTTCCTCTTTTCCGCGCAGGCGCACGAGAACACCGTCGCGGCGGTAGTGGAGCGGGCGCTGGAGCTCGCGCCGCGAAGCCGCTTTGCGGGCGATGGCGAGGCCATCGTCGCGCGCTGGATCGAGCCGGCCGGTTACGCGTGGCGGGCCGGCGATGACCAGGCTGATGTAGCGCGGCACCGCGACCTGTTGCCATACGTGTTCGGCTCGCTGCAGCGGCAGATTGCCCCGGAGGTCCGCGCGTTGCCTGAGCGTACCCGGCTGGTCATTCAGGTTTGCGTCGAGGCGCAGCTTGCGACTGCGGAAGTCGAAACCATCTGGCACGACACATGGCACACGCAAGGGCTCGGGGAGGCCGTGCGAACCGAGTTCAACGCAGGCGTTCCGGACCTGATCGCGGTCGACGGCTGGCTCGACGGCGCGCCCGATTTCGCGACGGACGCCGTCCACCTCCTTTGCGTGGTGCAACTGAATCCACTGCTCCACCCGCCGCCGGTTGCCGGCGCGGCGGAAGCCGGCGCCATCCTGATGTTCGCCGCCTCGCCGTTGGTTGCTCAGAAGCGGCTAGTGAGCCAGACCCTGCTCTACCGGCCGGAACGGCACGATGACAAGGATTTGGGACAGGGGCTCCGTCAGGTACTGCTGTGGAGCCGTTCGGACGGTGTCGACGTCAGGGACCAGTGGATGTCCGGTGGCTCGGCGGCGCCCATGCAGCGGGGATTGGCGGCCCATCTCGATCGCCAAGGGGTGGGTGTGCTCATGACGCCCGAACTGAAAGGCCAACATGACGTCGATCTTCGCATCGGGTCAGCGGGCGCGGCTGCGCCATGGTTATGCGTGGCCCTTGCCTCGGCTCACGCGCTGGCCTCCGGGCAGAAGCAATTGCTGAGCATCGCCGAGGCTGACGCCATGACGCTCGCGGTGGTTGGCCCACGAACTTGAGACCGGTTTCCTTATGCGATTGAATTACACGCTGGTTGCTCTTTTTGCATTGCTCGTCGCTGCCGGACTGTTCGTGCTTGGGAAAGGCGAGGTCCTGGGTCTGACGACTTCGGCGCAGCGGTTGCTTGCCATCTGCGGCCTCGTGATCTTTTTTCTGCTTGCGGCCCTTGCACATGTCACGCTGGTCAGGCGCGCTAGCCGGAAGGCTGCGATGCACGATATCGGCTCGGCTGAGCTCGGCCCGCCACCTGAGGATGTTGCGCCGGTTGGCGAGCCATTGAGCCGCTTGCGCAGTGAACTGCAGGCGATCCATGGCCGACGTTGGCGGTACCGTCAGCCCTGGCTGCTGGTGACCGGCGATGACACGACGATCGGTCGACTGCTGCCTGCACTGGTTGAGACCGGATGGATGTTCACGCAGGACGCCGTGCTGCTGTGGAGCAAGGTCGACAAGGACGGGCGTCCCGACGCGGCGTGGCTCAAACAACTGTCGACGTTACGCCGCCATCGACCGGTCGATGCGGTTGTGCTGACTATCGACGGCACTGCGGACCCGACTGCGCTACGCCTTGGCGCCCATGCGTACCGTGCCACCTTGATCCGTATCGCCGAGACACTACGCTGGTCCGCTCCGGTGTACCTGCTCGATGTCGCCCAGGACTGTGCCCATTCCCCGGTCAGCGGCTGCGACCTGGCAGCACCAGCAAACACAGCCGCCATCAGCCAGGCGCTCCAATCCCTGCGCAACCAGCTCTCGGATCGCAGCGTCGCACAACTGATCCACGACAACCGCGATCGCCACATGGGCGAACTGTCCGCCCGCCTCGACACCCGCGCCGAGATCCTTGCCGACTGGCTGGGCGGATTAGCGACCGGTCAGCGGCGGCGCATCCCGCTGCGCGGCATCATGTTCGCCTCCTATCCGAACGCCGATGCAGCCGAGGGTCCCGGCATCGAACTGCCGCTCTGGCAACACCTCGCCGAAACCGCCCGGCGGCATCCCGGCAGGCGTATCGGCTGGCACCCGGTCACGGTTTGCACCGTCGCGGTCCTGACGGCCATTGGCCTGTGGAGCGCCGGCATGCTGGTGTCCGGCGTGCAGAACGGGCGGGACGCGCACGCCGCACAGCGGGCCGTCGACAACCTCCGCTCGGCGCCCGACACGGCCGCCAGCCTGCGTGCGCTGCTTGTCCTGCAACGGCAGATCGAACGCTACGAACACCGCGCCAAGCATCACGCCGCACTGACGACACGTTTCGGCCTGAATCGCGATGCGACGATCCTCGAAGCGCTGTGGAAGCCCTACTCGCACGCCGCTCGCCAGTTGCTCACCCTGCCCGTGGAGCAGAATCTGGAAGCTTCGCTCGCCGACCTTGCGCAGATGCGCACGGACACGCTGGACGAACTGACCAGCCAGCGAGCACTGGATGGTCAGCAAGCACTCAAGGCCTATCTGATGCTGGCCCAAACCGATCGGGCCGAGCCGGGCTTCCTCGCCCCGCAGTTGGTGCGACACTGGTCCACCGATGCGCGGCTCACGCCGGGCGAACGGGACGATCTCGCCGAACGCCTGCTCGGGTTCTACGCCACGCAACTACCTGCCAAGCCGGACTGGCGCATCGATCCCCAGCCGGAACTGGTGAATGGCGCGCGTCAGACGCTGCTGGCGGTCATCGGGGAGCGCAACGCCGAAAGCACGATCTACCAGGGCATCCTGGACGCCTTCGGCACCCACAACGGCAACCGGTATCCTGACCAGACCCTGGCGTCGTTGACAACAGGCACTGATCCGCGCGGACTGGTCCGCACGACGGCCGTCGTGCCGGGCATCTTCACCCGACAGGCGTACGAGGGCCATATCGCCCCCGCCATCGCGGCCGCTGCCAGACGCACGGAGATTGCCCGCGATTGGGTGTTGACCGACAGCAAGCCGCAGGACGCCGAGCAGCCGGCGGGCCGCTCGGCCGATGCCCTGCAGGCCGCCCTGACCGCACAGTATTTCGCGGACTACGCAGAACACTGGCAGGGCTTCATGAACAGCCTGCAATGGGCGCCGGCGCCAACGCTTCCCGCCGCCATCGACCAACTCAAGCTGATGGCCGACGCACGCCAGTCGCCGGTGATCGCGCTGATGACATCGCTCGAATACCAGGGCGGCGCTGGCGCGCGCAAGCATTCCCTGTCGGACACGCTGGTGGCCAAGGCGCAGGATCTGCTCGGCAAGAAGGCGGCAGGCCCCGAGGCCGCCAGACCGGAGCCGGCGGGGCCGCTCCGCGCCGCCTTTGGCCCGGTCCTCCGGCTGATGGCGCAGGCGTCAGGCCAAAGCGCCAATGACGACCTGAGCCTGCAACGCTTCCTCGACCGCGCCACCGCGCTCCGGCTACGGCTGCAGCAGATCAGCCACAGCGCCGATGCCGATGCGCAGGCCCGGCAAATGGCGCAGGCGCTGTTCCAGGGCAAAGGCTCGGAACTGGCCGATACCCAGTCCTACGCGCAGCTGATGGCCGCCAGCCTTGGCAGCCAATGGGCGGGTATGGGGGAGGCGCTGTTCGTGCAGCCCATCGCCCAGGCCACGCAGACCGTGCTGCAGCCCGCCCAGGCGAGCCTGAACGATGCCTGGCGGCAAGGCATCGCGATGGCGTGGGGACGATCGTTCGCCGGGCGCTATCCGTTCGCCGACAGCGCCAACGATGCCTCGCTGCCGGAACTGACGCGCTTCCTGCGCCCGCAGACCGGGCTGATCGGCACGTTCCTCGGTACGCAGTTGGCGGGTGTGCTGGCGTTGCAGGGGGATCAATGGATCCCTACGGCTGGCAGAGGAGATGCCGGCGGGCAGTCCGCTCTAGCCTTCGATCCGGCCTTCCTCAAGGCAATCAATACCCTGCAGCGCGTTGCGGCGCATATGCTGGTGGACGGTGAGCCTGCGTATCGCTTCGAGATCAAGCCCATCCCGTCCCCGGGGCTCACCGACACCTTGCTGACCCTCGATAGCCAGACGCTGCATTACTACAACCAGCAGGAGCGCTGGCAGGCCATGCGCTGGCCGGCCAATCTCGCGCAGGAGCCGGGCACCCGGCTGCAATGGCAAGCCGAACGCGCGGGCACCAACAAGCACTATGAGTTCGGGGGCCGCTGGGGTTGGTTGCGGATGCTGGAGCGTGCGCAGATCGAGCCGCTGGACAGCGCGACCTATCAGCTGACCTGGCAAGGGATACCGGATACCCGCCCGGCCGGATTGCACGACCCCGCCGCGTCCGATCCGGACAGCCTGACGCCACGCGCAGCGAAGCAACCGCCGCCTGCCGACATGGTCTATCCGCTGCGCTATCTGATGCGTACGGAAGTCGGCCAGGGGCCGCTGGAGATGCTGGCGCTGCGCGACTTCGTCATGCCGTCGCGCATCTTCATGGGACGGCAGTGACCATCGGGGCCCGCAACGTAATCTCCAGCTTCTCCCGATGCCGCGCCACCGCCGCCTGCACGATGGGGATGAGCCCTTCGCCCCCATCCGTCGCGTCCACGTGTGCCAGCAGTGCGCGCCGCATGCGCGGCTCCCAGAAGCGCTTCAGGTGGCTGGCGATGTCGGCCAGCGCCTCGTCGCGGTCCGGCATGGCTTCGAAGAAGCCGCCGATCTGGTTAGCCATCTTGATCAGGTTGTCGATGTGCATGACAGGTCTAAGCCATCCGTAGTCGATGTGGATGCGCGTAGGCGACCAGGCCGCCCGCGCGCACGAATCCCGCCAGCGTGACGCCGGCCGTCCCGGCCAGGCGCACCGCCAGCGCGGTGGGGCCGGACACCGCTGCCAGCACCCCCGCCCCGATGGCGGCCGTCTTCAGCACCATCTCATAGCTCGCGCGGCTGGTCACGATGACCGCGCCGCGCCCGATATCCTCGTCCGAACGGGCCAGGGCGCCCGCCAGCTTGTCCAGCGCGTTGTGCCGGCCCACGTCCTCGCGCACCAGCGATACCTCGCCATCGGCGCGCAGCCAGCCCGCCGCGTGCGTGGCGCCGGTGTCGCGCAGCAGGGCCTGACGGCGCTGCAACTGGGCGAAGGCGGCGTGCAGCACGGCCGGGTCGAAGGACGCCTCGCTCTGCACCGCGTGCGGCGCCCGCATGACCTCGTCGAGCGATTCGGTGCCGCACAGCCCGCAGCCCGTACGGCCGGCCAGCGCGCGGCGCCGCGCCTTCAACGCCACGAAGGCCTCGCTGGCGATCTCGATCTCCACGGCCACGCCGTTCGGGCGCGTGACCACCTCGATGCCGTAGATGTCGCGCGGCGCCGCCACGATGCCCTCGCTCAGGCTGAAGCCCAGCGCGAAGTCCTCCAGATCGGCCGGCGTGGCCAGCATCACCGCGTGCGAGACGCCGTTGTACTCCAGCGCCACGGGCACTTCCTCGGCGATATGGTCGATCTCGGCTGTCGCCGCCATCGCTTCCCCGCCGCGCCAGCGCGTCACCGCCATCGACTGCTGGGTCGCTGGGAATTCCCCCGCCTCATCCGGCGCGGTCTCGTGTGGCGGCATGCAGCGCTTCATCGCCCTACTCCGCCGACGCCTGCACCGGCTCGCTGGCCGCGCGCAGGTGCGCCAGCTGCTCGCGGTTGAACGCCTCGTACTCGCGCTGCCAGGACGACGGCTGCGCCACCGGCATCACCTGCACCGCCGTCACCTTGTACTCGGGGCAGTTGGTGGCCCAGTCCGAGTTGTCCGTGGTGATCACGTTGGCGCCGGACTCGGGGAAGTGGAACGTGGTGTACACCACGCCCGGCTGCATCCGCTCGCTGACGATGGCGCGCAGCACCGTCTCGCCCGCGCGGCTCTGCACGCCCACCCAGTCGTCGTCCTTGATGCCACGCTCCTCGGCATCGTGCGGATGGATCTCCAGCCGGTCCTCGTCGTGCCAGTGCACGTTGTGGGTGCGCCGCGTCTGGGCGCCCACGTTGTATTGCGACAGGATGCGCCCCGTGGTCAGGATCAGCGGGTATTTGCGATTGACGCGCTCGTCGGTCGCCACGTACTTGGTGATGATGAACTTGCCCTTGCCGCGCACGAAGGCATCGACGTGCATGGTCGGCGTGCCGGTCGGCGCGTCGGCGTTGCACGGCCACTGGATGCTGCCCAGCGCGTCGAGCTTCTGGTAGCTCACGCCCGAGAAGGTCGGCGTGAGCCGCGCGATCTCGTCCATGATCTCGGACGGATGGTTGTAGTGCATCGGGTAGCCMAGCGCRTTGGCCAGCAGGATGGTGGCCTCCCAGTCRGCATAACCGCCCTTCGGGGGCATGACCTTGCGCACGCGCGAGATACGGCGCTCCGCGTTGGTGAACGTGCCGTCCTTCTCCAGGAACGACGAACCCGGCAGGAACACGTGGGCGTACTTGGCGGTCTCGTTCAGGAAGATGTCCTGCACGACGATGCATTCCATCGACGACAGCGCCTCGGACACGTGTTGCGTGTTCGGGTCCGACTGCACGATGTCCTCGCCCTGGCAGTACAGCCCCTTGAACGAACCGGTCAGCGCCGCCTCGAACATGTTCGGGATGCGCAGGCCCGGCTCCGGGTTGATCTCGACATTCCAGGCGGCCTCGAAGGCGCCGCGCACCGTCGAATCGGACACATGGCGATAGCCCGGCAGTTCATGCGGGAAGGAGCCGATGTCGCACGAACCCTGCACGTTGTTCTGCCCGCGCAGCGGGTTCACGCCCACGCCTTCGCGGCCGATGTTGCCGGTGGCCATGGCGAGGTTGGCGATGCCCATCACCGTGGTCGAGCCCTGCGCGTGCTCGGTCACGCCGAGCCCGTAGTAGATCGCCGCATTGCCGCCCGTGGCGTAGAGGCGGGCAGCGCCGCGCAGCGTCCCGGCCGGGACGCCGGTCACGGCTTCCATGGCCTCGGGCGAGTTCTCGGGCAGCGCCACGAAGTCGCGCCACTGCTGGAACGCGCGATCCTCGCAACGCTCGGCGATGAACGCCTCGGCCAGCAGCCCTTCGGTGACGATGACGTGCGCCATCGACGTGACCAGCGCCACGTTGGTGCCCGGGCGCAGTTGCAGGTGGAAGTCGGCGCGGATGTGCGGCGAATCGACCAGATCGATGCGGCGCGGATCGGCCACGATCAGCCTGGCGCCGGCGCGCAGGCGCTTCTTCATGCGCGAGGCGAACACCGGGTGGCCGTCGGTCGGATTGGCGCCGATGACCATGATCACATCAGCCTTGGCCACCGAGCGGAAGGTCTGCGTGCCGGCGGACTCGCCCAGCGTGGTCTTCAGGCCATAGCCGGTGGGCGAGTGGCAAACCCGGGCGCAGGTATCGACGTTGTTATTGCCGAAGGCCGCGCGCACGAGCTTCTGCACCAGATAGCCTTCCTCGTTGGTGCAGCGCGACGAGACGATACCGCCGATCGAATCCTTGCCGTGCTCGGCCTGGATACGCTTGAACTGCGAGGCCGCGTAGCCGATGGCTTCCTCCCACGACACTTCGCGCCACGGGTCGGTGATCTTCGCCCGGATCATCGGCTTGAGGATGCGGTCCTTGTGCGTGGCGTATCCCCAGGCGAAGCGGCCCTTCACGCAGGCGTGGCCCTCGTTGGCCTGGCCGTCCTTGTACGGCACCATGCGCACGACCTCGTTGCCCTTCATCTCGGCCTTGAACGAGCAGCCCACGCCGCAATAGGCGCAGGTGGTCACGGTGCTGTGCGATGCCTGCCCCAGCTTGATGACCGACGTCTCGGTCAGCGTGGCCGTCGGGCAGGCCTGCACGCAGGCGCCGCAGGACACGCAGTCAGACTCCATGAACGACTGGCTCGTGCCGGCCGCCACGCGGGACTCGAAGCCGCGCCCGCTGATGGTCAGCGCGAAGGTGCCCTGGGTTTCCTCGCAGGCGCGCACGCAGCGGTTGCAGACGATGCACTTCGAGGCATCGTAGGTGAAATACGGGTTCGATTCGTCCTTGGTCAGCGCCGTGTGCGTAGCCACCGGCACCGCGCTGGCGCCGTCGTTGTAGCGCACCTCGCGCAGGCCGACCACACCGGCCATGTCCTGCAATTCGCAGTTGCCGTTGGTCGGGCAGGTCAGGCAGTCGAGCGGATGATCGGAAATATAGAGTTCCATCACGCCGCGCCGCAGGTCGCCGAGCTTGTCGCTCTGGGTGCGGACCTTCATGCCCGCCTCCACCGGCGTGGTGCACGAGGCCGGGTAGCCGCGCCGTCCCTCGATCTCCACCAGGCAGAGCCGGCACGAGCCGAAGGACTTCAGCGAATCGGTGGCGCACAGCTTGGGTACGCCCACACCGGCCTCGGCCGCCGCCCGCATCACCGAGGTGCCGGCCGGCACCGTGACGGCCACGCCGTCAATTTCCAGCGTCACCTGCGTCTCGGACAGGCTGGCCGGGGTTCCAAAATCGAAATCGTCGCGTGCGTTCAAGGGATGTCTCCCGTCAAACTTCGTAGGGCTGCGCGCCCCTGAGGGGCGCGTCGTTCTTTGATCCGGCTCAGGCGGCCTTGGCGGACTTCGGCGCGAGGCCGAAATCCTCCGGAAACTCGTTCAGCGCGGAAAGCACCGGGTACGGCGTCATGCCACCCATCGCGCAAAGCGAGCCGTTGAGCATGGTGTCGCAGAGGTCGCGCACCAGCGCCACCTGTTTCACCGGCTGCTCGCCGGCAATGATCCGGTCGATGACCTCCACGCCGCGCGTGGAGCCGATGCGGCACGGCGTGCACTTGCCGCAGGACTCGATCGCGCAGAACTCCATGGCGTAGCGGGCCATTTTGGCCATGTCCACGGTCTCGTCGAACACGACAATGCCGCCGTGGCCGACCACCGCGCCGAAGACGGCGAAGGCCTCGTAGTCCATCGGCGTGTCGAAGCGCGACTCGGGCAGGTAGGCGCCCAGCGGCCCGCCGACCTGCACCGCGCGGATGGCCCGGCCGCTGCGCGTGCCGCCGCCGTAGTCCACCAGCAGTTCACGCAGCGTGATGCCGAACGCCTTCTCCACCAGCCCGCCTTGCAGGACGTTGCCGGCCAGCTGGAACGGCAGCGTGCCGCGCGAGCGGCCCATGCCGAAGTCCCGGTAGAACGTGGCGCCGCGCGCCAGGATCACCGGCACCGTGGCCAGCGAGATCACGTTGTTGATGACGGTGGGCTTGCCGAACAGCCCTTCGATGGCCGGCAGCGGCGGCTTGGCGCGCACCACGCCGCGCTTGCCCTCCAGGCTCTCCAGCAGCGCCGTTTCCTCGCCGCAGACATAGGCGCCAGCGCCCTTGCGCACTTCCAGATGGAAGCGCCGGCCGCTGCCGCGAATGTCATCGCCCAGCCAGCCGGCCCGCGTGGCCAGGGCGATGGCCGCCTCGGTCACGGCAATCGCGTGCGGGTATTCGGAGCGGGTATAGATATAGCCGCGCTCGGCGCCGACGGCGAGGCCGGCGATCGTCATGCCTTCGATCAGCATGAACGGATCGTCCTCCATGACCATGCGGTCGGAGAAGGTGCCGGAGTCGCCCTCGTCGGCATTGCAGACGATGTACTTGATGTCCGACGCCGCGCCCAGCACGGTCTTCCACTTGATGCCGGTGGGAAACGCGGCGCCGCCCCGGCCGCGCAGGCCCGAGTCGGTGACTTCCTGGACGATCTGGGCCGGCGCCATGGCCAGCGCGCGGATCAGCCCCGCGTAGCCCTCATGGGCGATGTAGTCGTCGAGCGAGAGCGGATCGGTGATGCCCACCCGCGCGAAGGTCAGCCGCTCCTGCTTCTTCAGGAACGGGATCTCGTCGGTCAGGCCGTGGGCCAGCGCGTGCGCGCCGCCGGTCAGGAAGTCGGCGTCGAACAGGCCGGGCACATCGCTGGCGGCCACCGGCCCGTAGGCCACGCGGCCCGCGTCGGTCTGCACCTCGACCAGCGGCTCAAGCCAGAACAGGCCGCGCGAGCCATTGCGCACGATGCGCACGTCCGCGCCGCGCTTGGCGGCTTCCTGTTCGATGGCGCGCGCCACATCGTCGGCGCCGAGGGCCAGCGCGGTGGAGTCGCGCGGGACGAAGATCGTCGTGCTCATGCCTGGACCTCCGCCTCGGTAGCCTCGGTAGCTTCAGGCAGTGCCGCCACCAGCGCGTCGAAGCGCTTCGCATCGACGCGTCCGTGGAGCTGTTCGCCGATCAGCATCGCCGGGCCGCATGCGCACTGGCCCAGGCAGTAGACCGGCTCCAGCGTGAAGCGGCCATCGGCCGTGGTCTCGTGGAAGCCGCAGCCCAGCGCCCGGCTGGCGTGCGCAGCAAGCGCGTCGGCGCCCACGGACTGGCACGCCTCGGCGCGGCAGACCTGCACCACGTGCCGGCCCGCCGGCTGCTCGCGGAAATGGTGATAGAACGTGATCACGCCGTGTACTTCGGCGCGCGAGAGATTCAACGCCTTGGCGATGACCGGCACCGCATCGGCGGGAATGAAGCCGTGGCTGTCCTGAATCTCGTGCAGGATGGGCAGCAGCGCGCCCGGCATGTTGCGCCGGGCATCGACGATGCGCGTAATGGAATTGGGGATGTCCGGCATGGTTGTCTCCGTGCTTGTCATCGTTCTGGCCCCGGGACCACATAGGCTATTTATTTCATATTCCGGGGTTTCGCAGCTGGCTCTTTGGGCCTTTTCGCGACTATAAGCCCGTGATTTCTGGCGTTCAATATGCTATTTTCTGCATATGCTACGTATCTCGATCGAGCCCCATCTCCAGATCCGCGACGACGCCGCCCCCGATGCCGCGCGGGCCGCGCCCAGCCTTGATGTGTCACGGCTGGTGGCCCTGCTTGGCCATATCGAGGCCACCGGCAACATCGCCCAGTCGGCCGAGGCCGTGTCGTTGTCTTACCGCTACGCCTGGGGCATCCTGCGCGACGCCGAAACGCTGTTCGGCGGCGCCCTGATCGCCAAGACACGTGGACGGGGATCCACCCTGACGCCGATGGCCCAGCAGTTGGTGTGGGCCAGCAAGCGCATCGCGGCGCGGCTCTCGCCCACGCTGGACAGCCTGGCGTCCGAACTGGAAATCGAACTGAAGAAGCTGATGGATGCCACCGACCCGGCCGTGCGGCTCTACGCCAGCCACGGTTTCGCGGTGGCGGCGCTGCGCGACTATCTCGACGAACAGAAGGTGCGGCACGACCTGAAGTACTGCGGCAGCCTGGAAGCCGCGGCGGCGCTGGCCGAGGGTGCGTGCGACGTGGCCGGCTTTCATGTGCCGATTGGGGCACTCGAACAGGATACCCTGCACCGCTTCGCCGCCTGGCTGCGGCCCGAGACGCATTGCCTGATCCATCTCGCCGTGCGCTCCCAGGGTCTCTTTGTGCGGCCCGGCAACCCGCTTTGCGTGGAAACGCTGGAAGACCTGGTCCGGCCGGACGTGCGATTCGTGAACCGGCAGGTCGGCTCGGGCACGCGGCTGCTGCTGGAGCTGATGCTGGCGCGGCGCGGTATCGACCCGAACCGGATCGAGGGCTTCAGCAATGGGGAGTTCACGCACGCGGCGGTGGCGGCCTATATCGGCAGCGGCATGGCCGATGTGGGCTTCGGCGTGGAGACGGCAGCGCGCCGCTTCGGGCTCGAATTCGTGCCCGTGCTCAAGGAGCRCTATTTCTTTGCGATCGGAAAGGCGGCGCTGCACAGTCCGGCGCTGGCTGGCGCGGTGTCGGCCATGCGCAGCGCGGCCTATCGAGAACGCGTCAACGCGCTGCCGGGCTACGACGGCGCGCTGACGGGAACCGTGCTGACCTTCGAAGAGGCGTTCCCGGGCATCCCGCTATAAGTCATAGGGGATGCCGGGAAGCGATCGGACCCGGCAGGACCGATCAGTAGGCCACGACGGACAGCGTCACGCCGGCCGGCAGGCGCACCTTGTCGCTGTAGACGCCATTGGTGGCCGTGCGCTTCAGCGGCAGCGTGCCGAGGCCCTGCAGGAAGGTCGGCACCGACGCCGGCAGCTTGCGCAGCGCGGCATTGGCGGTGGAGGCCGGGTCGATCTCCGGCAGCTCGAAGGTGCCGTCGGTCCAGCGCGGATAGCCGTAGCCGGTCGGCGCCTTGTCCGCCGGCATGCCGCTGCCGTTGGTCGCCGCCCAGCGCGTCAGCGCCAGGTTGAAGGACAGGCCCGGCTGGGCCGCCTGGATCGCCTGGTCGAGCACCGTCTTGGAGCCCACCACCTGGCGCGTCAGCAGATCCTTATAGAAGGGCAGCCCGAGCTGGCGGTCCAGGAAGCCGCCGAAGCTGCCGGAGACCGAGTAGCTCTCGCACGTGCCGCCGCCCGTGAAGGTCAGCAGCGGGCAGTTGAAGCCGCTGTAGCGGTAGAAGTCCGGGAAGCGCACATCGCGGATCGCGTTGTAGGTCGGGTCGATGCTGTAGCTGAGGAAGTCCTCCATCTGCATCGCCGTCATTTCCTCGAGCCAGTCGTCGTACGCGTAGGCGGTGCCCATCTTCACGGCGCGGCGGTAGAAGTTCTGCATGTGCGTCCCTTCGTGCGCCATGGTCATCTTCATCGCCTTCATGCCGGTGGCGCCGCCCAGGGCCAGCGTCTCGCTGTCCAGGTACAGCGAAATCGACTCGTTGCTGCGCGAATCCGCGGTCTTCAGCAGGTTGTGCAGGCCCCAGAAGTAGCCCACGGTGCCGCCCGGGGCGCCGTTGCCGTCGAAATTCAGGATGACGATGTCGATCGGCTGGCCGGCGGGCAGCACGGTGTCCGGATGCGTGTTTGCGCCCCAGACCGCGCCGCCGATGCCCGTCAGCAGGTCATAGATCTTGCCCGTGCCGGCGAAGGCGGCGCCCAGGTCGTCGACGATGGTCGAGTCGATGCCGTTGACGACGTTGTACTGGGAGTCTTCCACCCAGACGTTGACGAGGGTGCCGTCGGTGGCGGTCATCTGCTTGCGCAGCGTGGCCGGGCGCGTGGAGCCGTCGGTGTGGTACCAGGACTTCGTCGAACCCACGCCCGGCACGGCGACGGCATGTGGCGCCGGCACGCCCAGCGTCTGGCGCAGCGGTTGCGCGGCGGCAACCTTCTCGGCCCAGCCGGTGCGGTTGAATTCGGCGATCTCGCGGCGGCGGGCTTCGGCCTCGGCGTCAGCGGTCAGGGCCTGGGGCGACAGGCGGGTCACCGTGGTGGCATCGAGCATGCTGGCGGAGAGCCCGGCCGGCATCAGCGCCAGGGTGTCCTTCACGTTGGTCAGCAGCAGCGAGATCGAGGTGCCGAGCAGGCCCGAGATCGAAAACTGCACGTCCTCGGAGGTGCCGCCGGCGTTGGTGTGGCCCCAGATGCCGGTGCCCGCGCCCGAGAAGGTGGCGCTGGTGGCGGCGCTGCATTGGACGCCGCTGCAGGCCTGGTCGAGGCCGGTCACCAGCAGCGGCTGCGTCGGGACTACGGGCGTGTTGGTGTCGCCGGCCTGCTGCTGCGTCGTGGTGGTAGTGGCGGCATTGTCGTCACCGCCGCCGCCGCAGGCGGTGAGCGCAAGCGCCGCCAGGACGGTCAGCGCGGGGAGGCCGCGCGAAAACAGGGACAGATCAGGACCACGCACAGCAAGGCGACGCATCAGGACACTCCCAAGAAATAGGTGAGCCCCCGGCAGGGTGCCGGGGCGCGTCCTGTCTTAACGGCGGGCGTCACCCGTGCTTTAGGGATTTGTCAGAATTTGTCGCGTTCTGTCGTTTTTGCTGCTTTGGGGCCAGATCTGGCGGATCAGTAGACTTCCGGCACGATCATCGAGTCCGGCACCGGCTGGCGCRTGTAGTCGGCATGGCGCTCGCGCTCGGGCAGCACGATGACCGGCTGCGACGGCTCCACGTACGGCATCTGCGTCAGCAGGTGGCGGATGCAGTTCAGCCGCGCGCGCTTCTTGTCCACGGCCTGCACGATCCACCACGGCGCCTCCGGAATGTGGGTGCGCTCGAGCATGGTCTCCTTGGCCCGGGTGTAGTCTTCCCAGCGGCGGCGGGACTCCAGGTCCATCGGGCTCAGCTTCCACTGCTTGAGCGGATCGTGGATGCGGCTCAGGAAGCGCAGGTGCTGCTCCTCGTCCGAGATCGAGAACCAGTACTTGACGACCTGGATGCCCGAGCGCACGAGCATGCGCTCGAACTCCGGCACCGAGCGGAAGAACTCCTCGTACTGGTCGTCGGTACAGAAGCCCATCACGCGCTCCACGCCGGCGCGGTTGTACCAGCTGCGGTCGAACAGCACCATCTCGCCGGCGGCCGGCAGGTGCGACACATAGCGCTGGAAATACCACTGCGTGCGCTCGCGGTCGTTGGGCGCCGGCAGCGCGGCCACCCGGCACACGCGCGGGTTCAACCGCTGCGTGATGCGCTTGATCACCCCGCCCTTGCCGGCGGCGTCGCGGCCCTCGAACAGGATCACCACCTTGTGACCGGTGGCCACCACCCAGCTCTGGAGCTTCACCAGTTCGCCCTGCAGGCGGAACAGTTCGCGGAAGTACATGTGACGTTCCGCGCGCTCGGCCTCGCTGTCGGAGACGTCCGAGCTATCGCCGGGCCCCCCCGATTCGCGCGCCAGCAGGCTCTGGATCACCGAAGGATCCCGGTCCTCGAGCTCCAGTTCCAGTTCCTCGTCGTAGTAGTCCGCCACCTCGCGGTGGATGCGCCGGATCAGCGCTTCGTCGTTGTAATCCATGGCAAATCCTCCGTCATGTCCTGCATCGGCTATGGCGAAATATCGTACGCCTGACCCATGGCAATTGCATGAATGTGGGTGGTGCAGGTCACTCCGCCTGCTTCCGGAACGCCCATCGCCCGGCCAGCACCGAGAAGCTGCCCACCACCGCCACCAGCACCCAGAAGCCGTGCGGGTGGTCGGCCAGCGGAATGCCGCCCACGTTCATGCCGAAGAAGCCGGCCACGATGTTGATCGGCAGCGCCAGCACGGTCACCAGCGTCAGCGTGAACAGCGTGCGGTTGGTCTGCTCGTTGAGCTTGGCGGCGATCTCTTCCTGCAGCAGCTTGATCCGCTCCACCAGCGCGGCTAGGTCGTCGAGCACGAGCGAGAATTCCTCGGTCGACTCGCGCAGCGCCTGCAGGTCGGCCTCGCGCAGCCACGCCGGCGGGCGGTTCAGCAGCCGAAACAGCGCGCCGGGCTCGGGCGCCAGCAGGCGCTGCAGCCGCACCAGCCCGCGCCGCATGGCGCCCAGGTCGGCACGGTTGCCCTGCAGCCGCTGGGACAGCAGGCGGTCCTCGATCTGGTCCACGCTGACCCCGGTTTCACGCACGATCTGTACCAGCACATCGGCCTGATCGCGCAACAGGTGCACGACGAGATCCAGCGGCGAGCGGAAGTCCTCGCCCCGGCGCACGGCGGCGCGCAGCTTGTCCACGGAGCGCAGCGGGCGTGCCCGGGCGGTCACCAGCAGGCGGTGGTCGGCGTTGGCCCAGAGGGTGGAGATGTCGGTCGAGGTCACCCCGAAGTTGTAGATCACGTCGTTGACCACGGCCAGCAGCGCGTCTTCCTGGCGCTCGATGCGCGTGGAGTGCGACCCCTGCCGCAGCGCCTCGAAGAAATCGTCGGGCAGGCCGAGGTGCATCTTCATCCAGCGCTCGCAGGCGCTGTGCGACAGGTTGAAATGCAGCCACAGGAACGGCCCGTCATGGGGACGCGCCTGGGACGGATCGGCGTCCGCCGCATCCTGGCGCTGCAACCAGGCTACTGCCTCGGCGGATGGAATCTCGCGCGGCGGCTGCCCCGGCTCGAACAGGAACCCGTTGACGAGCCCCACCGGATCGGAACCATAGCCGGATTCGACAATGCCGGATTGCATGAAACCCCCTGTCCCTTCGTCGATGATCGACACGATGTGCGCCAGCGCGCGACGCTAGCACAACAGCGTGAAAAGTCGGTGACAGACCCCCCATCCCGCGCGAATCCGAACGCGCCGAATGCACTATAACTAACCCATCACCACAAAACCGGGCGCCCGACGCCCACCAGGAGGGGACATGTCGAGACAGATCAAGAACAAGGCCGAAGTCCGCGCGATGATCCGCGCCGAGCAGGAAAAGCTCCCGGCCTGCAAGGGATGCTGCTTCGGCGACGTCTGCTGGAATGCGCCCGATGGCGACGGCTGCAACTGGAGCGTCTCGAAGATGGAAGGCGAGAGCGGCGCGGCCTGCAGCGAGGCGCTGGCGCCGAAGATCCGCGCGCTGCAGGCGCAGTTCAATATCGCCGAGGAATCGCCGCGTGGGTGAGGCCCGGCAGCCATAAAGCGCGCCCGGGGCATCTTTCGGAAAGCCACGTGAAATAAACCCGGGGCGCGCCTGTTTTGGTGTGGAATTGCGCGTACAGTGGGCCCATCCACTTTCCCGGAGGCGGCCATGGACACATCACCGAGCGCCAGCTACAAAGGGTACGACATCTACCCGCTGGTCTACACACATGCCGCGACGCACGAATGGTACGAACGCCGCCCGGACCGCACCTACAGTGCCTCCGTGGTGATCTGCCGTGAAGGGACCGATCCGGTATCGGCCCTGGTCCGGGTCTTCCCGATGCTCGCCCGCCAGTGGGACAGCCTCGGCGGCGCACGCCGCGCGGCGGTACAGGCCGGCACTGAAATCATCGACGGGCAAGTGCCCGGGCAGTCAATCTCAGGGCTCTAGCCCTTCCCTCCCCCTTACGCCGTCACACCCGCCGCCTGCAAGGGGCGGCGAATCGGGCTACCCTGTCGGTCATCGCTTTTTTGCGCGCCGAACAGGATTGCCATGACCCAAGCCCAACCCCTCCGCATCGACTTCGTTTCCGACATCGCCTGCCCCTGGTGCGCGATCGGCCTGTCCTCGCTCCAGGTCGCACTCTCCCGCCTGGGCGACGCCGTGGCGGCCGAGATCGTCGTCCATCCGTTCGAACTGAACCCGCAGATGGGGCCCGAGGGCGAGGACATCGTCGGCTACATCAGCAAGAAGTACGGCCGCACGCCAGCGCAGATCGCCGAGACCCAGACGATGATCCGCGCGCGCGGCGCCGAGGTGGGCTTCACCTTCGGCCCGCGCGAGTGGGTCTACAACACCTTCGACGCCCATCGCCTGCTCGAATGGGCGGGCCAGCAGGCGCCGGCCAAGCAGCTGGCGCTGAAGGAAGCCCTGCTGCGCGCCTATCACGGCGAGGGCAAGGACCCGAGCAGCCACGCCGTGCTGGTGGAAGCGGCACAGTCGGCCGGGCTCGACGTCGCCGCGGCACGCGCCGTGTTGGACAGCGACGACTTTGCCGAGGAAGTCCGCACCGAGGAGCAGCAGTCCCAGGCCATGGGTATCACGTCCGTGCCGTCGATTATTTTCGACAACCGCTACCTCGTCACGGGCGGCCAGGCGCCCGAGGCATTCGAGCAGGCCATCCGGCAAATCCTTGCCGAGCGCGGCGAAGCGGCCTCCGCCTGATCTCCCTGTCCTCTTTAGGTACACGCTTATCGCGTTGGCGGTGTGACGCCAACGCGACACCCCTCTACGTCGCCCACACTTTCCCGTTCACATTTGCTAACTTTCACCCCCATTAAGTAGGGGCAGCCCTGCGCATGCATCATGCGACCAGGGCGCCGGGCCATGTCGATACATGACATTTGTCATGTACCTGTCATGAACCCAGCGATAAATACGAGCGGCACCGAAGAGTGACCGCCGGCAGTAACGGGAAGCTGTTCAACAAAAACGAAGGGGTCAAACCATGCAGGTCCTTACATCACGCCCTCGGCCGGGGCGCGACGGGCATCGCGCCACATCTCGCCTATCGCGCCTAACGAGCCTATCCGCCGCCCTATCGGTCTGTGTTGCCGCCACCCTGCTGCTGGCCGCCTGCGGCGGCGGCGGCGGTGACAGCGCGCCGCCCGCGAGTACGCCAGCCGGCGACACCCTCGGGTACACGCCGCTGTTCCCGGCAGGCACGCCGATGAACGAGCAGATCCAGTACCGTGAAGCCGACGGCACGCTGGTCACGATGATGGGCTCGCGCCCGACCGAGCGCCACGCGCGCGAGCGCGGCGAGGCGTGGGACGCCCCCGATGCGGGCCCGGGCCGCTACCTGACCTTCCCGACCTTCTACTTCCAGAACCGCACCTTCGGCCTGGAGATCCACGACCACGTGCCGGCCGGCATCTCGCGCGTGGACGTGTACCTGCGCGTCAACCAGGGCATCTTCGACGGCACTACGTTCAGCCTGTTCCGCAATATCCTGGACACCACCGTGCGCGACTACGGCTGGTCGCTGAACTACGGCTTCAACAATCCGAAACAGGGCGGCCTGCCGATCTGTAGCGAGGGCCAGCCGAAGGAGGACTGCATGATGTCCTTCGACTCGAACTGGCGGACCGATCCGCACAGCCCGCTCAAGATCGGCGACAAGGTCGAACTGGCGCCGGCGCCGCGCCTCAAGCGCGACCCGGTGGTGGACGGCGGCGGCAGCCGCTACTACTCGTTCGAGCAGCTCTACGTGGTGGGCGTGGGCATGCGCCCGTGGTACGGCATCGCCCCGAACCTCGACTCGGAGCCGCTGCCCGAAGAGACGCTGCTCGGCGGCCAGGCCAGCATCTCGTACAACTACTCCGAAGAGCCGATGCGCGTGTTCCAGCAGATGGCGAACAACATCGGCATCGTCAACACGCAGCGTTTCGTGGAAGGCCGCCGGCTGTTCCACACCTCGTTCCTCGACGGCAAGCACTCGGAGCACGACGCCGACAACCCGGTCTTCACGGCCCACATCGGCCAGCTCGGCCCGCGCTACAACCAGCCGCGCTGTATCGAGTGCCATACCAACAACGGCCGCAGCGTGGCCGCCGGCATCGGGGCGAAGCTCGACACCATGTCGATGCTGACCAACGGCGCCGATGGCCGCGCCGACCCGGCCTACGGCTACAACGTGCAGCAGCACGCCCAGGACCCGACGGCGACGCCGTTCGACGTCACGCTCCAGGCGCTCGACAAAACCGTGCGCACGCTGCCTGACGGCGAGCGCGTGGAACTGGTGAAGCCGGTGTTCGCCTTCAAGGGTCCCACGCCCGCGCAGTTCTCCGCGCGCCAGGCGCCGCAGGTGATCGGCATGGGCCTGATCGAGGCGCTGCCCGAGGCCACCATCCTGGCCCAGGCCGACCCGAACGACGCCAACGGCGACGGCGTGCGCGGCATCCCGAACTGGATCGTCGATCCGGAAACCGGCAAGACGCACCTCGGCCGCTTTGGCTGGAAGGCGTCGAAGGCCAGCCTGCGCCATCAGGTGGGCGATGCGCTGATCAAGGACATGGGCGTGACCTCGCCGACGTTCCCGACGCGCGGCTGCCAGCGCGGCGCGCCGGACTGCCGCACCACCTCGGCGGCCACCTCGGTCTCCGAGGGCGAACTGCAACGGCTCACGCACTACCTGTCGCTGATCGGCGTGCCGGCCCAGCGCAGCCTGCGCAGCGGCTTCCCGGACGGCATCCGCGTGTCGCCCGAGCATGACGTGGACCCGCCCCTGATCGCACGCGGCGCCGCGCTGTTCAACCAGGTCCGCTGCGTGGCCTGCCACACGGCGACGATGAAGACCGGCAACACGCACCCGTTCGCCGAGCTGCGCAACCAGACCATCCACCCGTACTCGGACCTGCTGCTGCACGACATGGGCCCGAACCTGGCCGACTCGCTGCGGGAAGCCAACGCCGCGCCGAACCTGTGGCGTACCGCGCCGCTGTGGGGCGTTGGCTCGCTGCGCTTCGTACAGGGCGGCGACGCGAACGTGCGCCTGCTGCACGACGGCCGCGCGCGCTCGATGCTGGAAGCCATCCTCTGGCACGGCGGCGAGGCCGACAGCAGCCGCACGCAGTTCGAAGCGCTGCCCAAGGCCGACCGCGACGCGGTGGTCGCGTTCCTGCAGTCGCTGTGATGTCGATGTAGTACCAAGCCTTGAAAAGAAAACCGGGGCCTTGTGCCCCGGTTTTTGCTTTCCTCCAAGCCAGTCTGGCTAATCCGTCTGCCGCGCCGGCACCGTGAACTGGACCACCGCCCCGCGCGGGGTGTTGGGGCTGGCCCAGAGCCGGCCGCCGTGTCCGTCGATGATCGACCGGCAGATCGACAACCCCATCCCCAGCCCGGTTTCCTTGGTGGTGTAGAACGGGGCGAACACGCGCTCGACGCTGCCGGCGCTGTCGGCGCTGTCGGCGCCGAAACCGGGCCCCGAGTCGCACACGGCCACGCTCACGCAGCCGTCCTCGGCGGGCGCGGTGCGGATCACCAGGTGCCGGCCGCCATCGCTGACGCCGCCCATCGCCTCCAGCGCATTGACGATCAGGTTGAGCAGCACTTGTTGCAGTTCGACACGATCTCCCTCGATGTGCGGCAAGCCGTCCGCCAGCGCCGTCTCCACCGTGGCAAGGCCCTTGGCGGCTTCGCCACGGGTCAGCTCCACCACCTCGCGGATCGCCGCGTTCATGTCGACCGGCTCCTTGCGGGGCGGCGATTTCTTGATCAACTGGCGGATGCGCCCGAGCACATCGCCCGCCCGGTTGGCGTCCTTGACGATGCGGGTCAGCGCCTCCCCCACCTCGTCGACATTGGGCGGCCGGGCCCCCAGCCAGCGCAGCGCGGCCTGCGCGTTGGTCACCGTCGCCGCAATCGGCTGGTTCACCTCGTGCGCGATCGATGCCGCCAGCTGCCCCATGGTCGCTACCCGGTTGGCGTGCGCCAGTTCGGTCTGCACCTCGCGGTAGCGCCGCTCGCCCTCGCGCACGCGCTCCTCGGCCTGCTTGCGCTCGGTCAGGTCGAGCACGAACGCCACGCCCTCCTGCCGGCCGTCGCCGAACGAGGCCAGGCCGACGATGACCGGCACCCGCGTGCCATCCTTGCGGATGTATTCCTTCTCGAACGGCGTGGCGTGCCCGGAGCGCTCGCTCTCGGCCAGCGCCAGCTCGCTCTCCGCGCGGATCTCCGGCGGGGTCAGGTCGCGCCAGCGCACCCGGCCGGAGATCAGATCCTCGCGCGCGTAGCCCACCATGCGCAGGAAGGCGTCATTGGCTTCCAGCACCTCGCCGGCCACGTTCCAGACGATGATGCCGATGATATTGGCCTCCACCAGCCGCCGGATCTTGGCCTCCCGCTCGGCCACGTCGCGGTACAGCCGGGCGTTCTCCAGCGAGATGGCGGCCTGCGACGCCACCAGCTTCAGCACCGCGATCCGCGTCGGACTGAACGCGCGCGCGGTGAGATTGTTCTCCAGATAGAGCGCGCCGGTCAGCCGGGCCTGGTTCATCAGCGGCAGGCACAGGATCGAGCGGGCGCGATGCTGGCGCACATAGGGGTCGGTGGCGAACGGCGAGTCGGCCGACGCATCGTCCAGCACCACGCTCTCCCGCGTGCGCAGCACGTGGAACAGCAGCGACTCGGGCAGCATTTCCGCGCTGACCGGGACGTCGCGCAACTGGAGCTGGGGCGCGTCCGTGCCAGTGGTGGCTTCCGCCGCCACCCGGTGCGCACCCGCGCCGGACAGCACCAGCAGGCCGCGTTCGGCGCCGGCCTGCTCGATGGCCGTGCGCATGACCATGTCGATCAGGTTTTCCAGCACGATGTCGCCCGAGGCGGCCTGAGACACCTTGAGAACCGTCGCCAGGTCGAGATGCTCCACCGGCGTGGCGATGGTGGTCGTCGGGCCCGGCGCGGGATCTTCGGTGCGCAGATACGGATACTCGGCCTCCAACTGCCGCACCTTGCCGTCGGCGCCCCAGCGCAGGTAGCCATAGCGCGCGTCATGCAGGTAGATCCGGGCGATCCTCTCCAGCCCGCGCGCCGCGTAGAAGCGCGCGGCCAGTTCGTTGGCGAGCGCCTCGATGTGCACGAAGCCGCTCGCCTGCGCCGCGTCGATGGCCCGCTCGTAGCCATGCTCGGCGTCCACCAGACGGCCTTCAAGCCGGGCGATCTCGGCGCCGACCAGCGTCGCGCGGTCCGCGAAGTTCTCCGGGCAGTGCTCGGCCCAGTGCGCGAGCTGCCCGTGATGTGCGGCCAGCGCGTCAAGATGCGGCTGGCGGCCGTCGGCCGGCGCGCTGTCACAGGTGGCGGCCTCGGCCAGCGCGGCGTAGAAGTGGTATTCCGCCTCCTCGAAGAATGAGGACGAGGTCGAGAGCAGCACCTGCGCACGCGCGGCCGCGGCCATGGCGGTGACGTAGTCGCCGCACAGGTAGCGCGACTGGAGCTTCCGGGTCCAGTACCAGCACTCGGCCAACACAAGGTCCGGGCTGGCCGCCAGATGCTGTTCGACGCGCGCCTCGTCGAATGGATCGCCGTCCAGGCTGCCGAAGACCGGCGTCAGGCCGCGCAGCATCCGCACCAGCGCCAGTTGCGTGCCGATAAAGTCGGTCACCAGCCCGAAGCGCACCTTTTCGGCGTAGGCCAGCCCGCGCTCGGCCTCCGCCTGCACCTCGGCCAGCGGCTCGCCCGCGAACAGCATGTCCGAGTTGCGGGCGTTGCCCGCGAAGGCGCCGTACGGCAGGTCGCCGATCCGGTTCGCCGCCGCAAACGCGCGGCGCAGCATCGGCTCGCACTCGCGCACCGGCCGCAGCCAGCGCATGACGAAGATCGAGAAACAGAGGAAGGTCTTGGCCTCGAAGCGCGTGAGGCCGCGCCGGTCCACCAGTTCGCAGCCCAGCTGGCCGAAGCGGAAGCCGGCCTGATAGTCGCCAAAACGCCGCCCGGCCACCCGCCCGACATTGGCGTAGAGCACGCAGGACGCATCGCAGTTACCCCGCTCGATGCTGAGGCTGACTGCCTTGCAGATGGTCAGGCCGGCCAGGTTGGCATCGGTCTGCACGGCCGGCGCGAACAGCTTGCTCAGCGCCTCCACGGTGCCCAGCGACGCCGCGTCGTCCATCAGCGGCAGGTCGATCAGGTCCTCGATGGCGCGGTCCCCGAGGTGGGTCCAGATCTCGTCGTACTCGCGTCGGACCGCGTCGTCGTCCGGGTGGGGCGTCCATTCGATGCCGACCTGCCGCAGGTACTCCAGGCACACCGCCACCGCGCGGTCGCTCTGGTCGAGCACGAGGCAGATGTCCATCTGGAGGCAGGCGATCAGGGCCTTCTCGACTGTGGTGGTGGCGCGCGCCGTCAGCGCGCCCAGGCGCGCGTCCGCGATATCCAGCTGGCCAGTCAGGAACTCGCATTCCACCCGGTGCTGCTCCAGCGCGAAGCGCAGCGCATGCCGATTCGCCCAGCCCCCGTCGCCCAGCAGCTCCGCGCCGGTGCTCAGGTAAGCCAGCGCCGAGGCATAGGCCGTGGAGGCCTTGGCGCGCTGCCCGGCCATCAGGTTCAGTTCCGCCAGACGCTCGCGTTCGGCCGGCTCATTGATCAGCGCCGCGCCGCGATTGAGCTGGCCGGCGATTTCGAAGATGGCCTCGTCGAGCATCTCCGGCGGCGTCTGCGCCGCCAGCATCCGGCCCACGCGCAGGTGGGCGGCGGGGCGCGACGCTTCCGGCGTCAGCAGGTAGGCGGCCTCGTGCACGCGGTCATGCGCGAAGGCATAGGCGCCGTCGGCGCGTTCGACCAGTTCCTGGCGGAAAGCCTCCCACAGCGCCGCATGGACCTGCGCCTCCGGCACGCCCAGCACCGTGGTCAAGGTCGTCATCTCGGCCACGTTACCGAGGCAGGCCAGCTGCTGCAACGCCTGCTGGGTCTCGGCCGGCAGGCGGGCCAGCTTGCCGACCATCAGGTCCACCACGTTGTCGGTGTAGCCCTTGGCGTGGATGCGGTCGGGGTCCCAGGTCCACTGCCGCGCGTCGTGGTCGAAGGTCAGCAGGTTCTCCTCGACCAGTGCCTGCAGGAACTGGATCACGAAGAACGGGTTGCCGGCGGTCTTGTCCTCCACCAGCTCTGCCAGCGGGGCGATGCGCGCCCGCTCGCAATGGAGCGAATCGGCAAACAGCTGCTCGATGTGGGCGCGGCTCAGCGGCGCCAGCTTGATGTCCTCGACCTTGACCCCGGCATTGCGGATGGCCAGCAGCTTGCCGGTCAGCGGATGGGTGGCATCGACCTCGTTGTCCCGGTAGGCGCCCACCAGCATCAGGTGGCGCAGGTCGGAGCGGACCAGCACGTCCTCGATCAGGTCGAGCGTGGCGGCGTCCAGCCACTGGAGGTCATCGAGAAACAGCGCCAGCGGATGCTCCGGCTGGGCAAACACGCCGATAAAGCGCCGAAACACCAGCAGGAAGCGTTGCTGGGCCTGCTGCGGCTCCATGTCCGGCACCGGTTCCGGCTCGCCGATGATCAGCTTCAACTCGGGAATCAGGTCCGTCACCAGCCGCGCGTTGGACTCCAGCGCCTCCAGCAGTGCGCCGCGCCAGCGCGCCAGTTCGGCATCGGGCTTGCCGAGCAGCGTGCGGACCAGGCTCTGGAACGCCTGCACCAGCGTCGAGTACGGGATATCGCGCTTGTACTGGTCGAACTTGCCGGCGGCGAACAGCCCGCGCGGCGGCACCAGCACCCGGTGCAACTCGTTGACCACCGAGGACTTGCCGATGCCCGAGTAACCGGACACCAGTACCAGTTCCGGCGTGCTCGTCCGGATGATGCGCGAGAAGGCCGAGAGCATGGTATCGACCTCATGCTCGCGCCCGTACAGCTTCTCGGGGATCATCAGGCGGTCGCGCGTGCCGTGTTCGTCGAGCGGAAAATCCTCGATGCGGCGCTGGCGCTCCCAGTCTTCCAGGCAGCGCCGCAGGTCGTGCTCGACCCCGGCGGCGGTCTGGTAGCGCTCCTCGGCCGTCTTGGCGAGCAGCTTCATGACGATGCGGGACAGCGCGGCCGGCACGGTGTCCACGCGCAGCCGGGGCGACTGCGGCATCCGGGCGATATGGCAGTGCACCCACTCCATGGCGTCCGTCGCCGCGAACGGCAGCGCGCCGGTCAGCATTTCGTAGAGGGTGATGCCGAAGGCGTAGAGGTCGCAGCGCGAGTCGATCGACCGGTTCATCCGCCCGGTCTGCTCGGGCGCCATATAGGCCAGCGTGCCGGCGATGGTCTCGGGCGGCTCCGGGGCCTGGCGCTCGCGCGGCAGGCGCGAGGCGAGGCCGAAGCCGGTCAGCCGGGCCTGGCCGTCGGCGCAGTTCACGAGGATATGGGTGGGCTTGAGGTCCTTGTGGACCAGGCCGCGCTGGTGCAGCTTGCAGAGCGCCAGCGCGATGCTGGTGGCGTGGCGCAGGAAGGTGCCGGTTTCCATCGGCGTGCCCAGCATCGTCGAGAGCGGCTCGCCGCCCGGATCGTCGAGCATCAGCACGGTTCGTCCGCCGTCGCGCGACAACTCCAGCGGGCGCAGGGCCCAGGCGCCGTCCAGTTCGTCCCGGAGGGCGAACTCGTGCGCGAGGCGGTCGAGCGTGGCGGGCAAAGGGTGTTCCGCGGCCGGGCGTGCCAGCAGCACGGCATGGCCGTCGCCCTCGCCCGGAAGCCGGTCTCGGCAGAACACGCGTTCGCCGTCGTCCCACAGGACGTGCAATCTGTTACCCATTGGTGCCGAGACCCGATATTGATCTGCGTCAGCATATACCAAGGCGAACGCGCCGCCATGAAACGTGCGTGATCGGGCACAGCAAGGTCAATGGGCATAAGTTGGGGAGCGGGGCCCGCAGTCGCCTGATATGACTTATTCGGCGCTTTTTCTTCAGGCCGCCATCCGCTCCGGCACGGCTTCGCTTTCGGCCACCTGAAGCAGGTCGAGCGCGCGGATCTGGTCGGTCATGAAATCGACGAACGCCCGGATGCGCGTGGGCAGGTGCTGGCGGCACAGGTAGCTGATGTAGTGGCCGCGGTCGCTCGGCACATGCTGGCGCAGGGCCATGACCAGTTCCCCGCGCGCGAGGTAGTCCTTCACCTGGTGCGCCGGCATCTGGGCGATGCCCCGGCCATCGCGCACGGCCTGGAGCACGAGGTCGGCGTCGTTGAAGGTCAGCCGGGCAGTCGGCAGCACCTTGCGCAGCTGGCCGTCCACCTTGAATTCCCACTCGGCCACCCGCCCGCTGGTGAAGCGCTGGTTGATGCAGTCGTGCTCGCCCAGTTCGTCCAGCGTGGCTGGCAGGCCCCGCTTCTGGACATAGGCCGGCGCGGCGCAGACCACCATCTGCATCGGAATGAGCTGTTTGGCGATGATGCTGGAGTCGTCGATATAGCCGTCGCGGAACGCCACGTCGACCTGATCGGCGGCGAAATTGGCGGGCCGGTCATCGAGCAGCAGTTCCACCGAGATGTCCGGGTAGGCCTCGGAGAACTTGAGCAGCAGCGGCGCCACCACATTGCGGCCGAAGCCCACGGTGGAGCAGACGCGCAGCATGCCCTGCGGCGGGCCGTTGCGCAGGTCCAGCATGTCGTTCATGGCGCCGACGATCTGGGTCACGCCGAGGTTGCAGTTCTCGAAGAAGCGCTCGCCCTCGCGGGTCAGGTTCGTGGTACGCGTGGTGCGGAGGAACAGGCGGGTACTTAGCTGCTCTTCCAGTTTCTGCACACTCCGGGAAACCGCCGAACGGCCGATGCCCAGTCGCTCCCCGGCGCGCACGAAGCTGCCCTCCGTGGCCACCGCCATGAACGCGATGATGCCGGCGTAGCTGGTGGAGAAGCAGCTGGACAGCGCGTCGGCGCGATTGGGCGTGCCCACACGAAAACCACACTGAGATGACACCGTCTGATGCATTTGATGGCCCCCCTATCAAGCGTGCCGGCAGTCTGCGGAGTGCACTGCGCACTTCGCACCGGCCATGACAGAAGGTTACGTGCCGGGGGGCCGTAAAACTATTCTGCACAGGGGTAGCGGGAGGTCCTACCTAGGATGCGCGAAGTCATACTGGGGTATTACCTGAGGGCCGCCAGGCGACGCGTAATACGTTTGTATAATGCTCCGCCGCAGGCATGCGCGCTACGCTGGAAACGTCTACACATTCACGCGATAGGTGCACGCCTGTCGCGTGCCATATCCATCCCCAAGGGTCGAGGTCGGTCTTTTGCCTTCTGATCAGATAGTGTCGATTGTCGACGATGAAGAGGCCGTTCGCCTCGCGACGGAGAGCCTGGTGCGCTCGTTCGGCAGGCAGACACGCCTGTTTGCCTCGGCGGAGGAGTTCCTGCAATCGGGCCTGCTCGCCGTCACCGCCTGCCTGATCTCCGACGTGATGATGCCCGGCATGTCCGGTGTGGCGATGCATGAACGCATCCTGTCGCTCGGCTATACGCCGCCGACGATCTTCATCACTGCGTTCCCCACCGCAGACCTCAAGGCCCGCGCGGCCGAGAACGGCGCGCTGGCCGTGCTCGACAAGCCGGTGGACCCGGACGCCATCGCCCACTGGCTCAGCGTGGCGCTGGACCTGCCATCGTAGATCGACGAATGCCGGAAGGTGGCGTCCGCTCAGGCCGGCTTGCGCGGCTGCGGCTGGACGCCCAGTGACTCGGCCTTGCGGACCAGATCGGCCACCGAGCGCGCGGCCATCTTCTTCATGACCCGGCCACGGTGGATCTTCACGGTGACTTCCGTGAGATCCATCTCATAGGCGATCTGCTTGTTCATCAGGCCGGCCACCACGAACACCAGCACCTCGCGCTCGCGCGGGGTCAGCGATTCGTAGGCCGTGCGCAGACCCGCCACCGACTGCTCGGCGGCCAGCCGCTCGCCGTCACGGGCCAGGGCGTTGGCCACTGCGTCCAGCATGTCCTGGTCGCGGAACGGCTTGGCGAAGAAATCGACCGCGCCGGCCTTCATCGCCTTCACCGTCATCGCAATATCGCCATAACCGGTCATGAACACGATCGGCATGCGCACGCCACTCTTGGCAATCTGCTCCTGGAACGCGAGGCCGCTCTCGCCGCGCAGGCGGACATCGAGAATCAGGCAGCTCGGCGCATCATGCTTGGGAAACGCCAGGAATTCCTGCGACGACTCGAAAGTCTCCACGCGCAGGCCGGTGGAGCGCAGCAGGCCGCTCAGGGCGAGCCGGACCGCCTCGTCGTCATCGACCACGTAGACCACTCGCTCCTTGCTGTCCTGCGGGCTTTTGGCCAACGTCGTTTGCGACCACGAACTCATCTCGCCTCCTGGGGGGGTTACTGCGTCGATCACCTTCGCTATTGTGGCTATTGTAGGTGATTTACTATGTGCAGGCGCTGCCGCACCACCGCCGGGCGCGGACACGAAAAAGGCCCCGTTCCGGGGCCTTTCCCTACCGCCTTCGTGACGAATTTGTCACGCTTGCGGAACCTGGATTCAGGCGAAGTTCTGCGACGCGAAGTCCCAGTTCACCACGTTCCAGAATGCCTCCACGTACTTCGGACGGGCATTGCGGTAGTCGATGTAGTAGGCGTGTTCCCACACGTCGCAGGTCAGCAGCGGCTTGGCGTCGGTGGTCAGCGGCGTGGCGGCGTTGGAGGTGGAGACCAGGTCCAGCGAACCGTCGGTCTTCTTCACCAGCCAGGCCCAGCCGGAGCCGAACGTGCCCACGGCGGTCTTGGTGAACTCTTCCTTGAACTTGTCGAACGAGCCCCACTTGGCGTTGATGGCATCTGCCAGCGCGCCGGTCGGCTGGCCGCCGCCGTTGGGCTTCATCGAATCCCAGTAGAACGTGTGGTTCCACACCTGGGCGGCGTTGTTGAAGATGCCGCCCGACGACTTCTTGACGATGGCTTCCAGCGTGTCGTTCTCGAACTCGGTACCCTTGATCAGGTTGTTCAGGTTCGTGACGTAGGTCTGGTGGTGCTTGTCATGATGGAACTCCAGGGTCTCCTTGGAGACGTGCGGAGCCAGGGCATCATGCGCGTAGGGGAGCGGGGGGAGCTTGTGTTCCATTGTTCTGTCTCTTGGTTTGGGGTGGGGAGTTGCCGATTGTAGGTGACTTGCCAGACCCGCGCAAACGCGGGCGGAATGCCCCCTGGACTCATGTTAGTTTGCGCGGAAGACAATGTCGGGTCGATTGAGAATCAGTCCCATCACGGCTCCAGAACGACTTCAGAACGCCGCCAGCTTGGCCTGCACCCCGGCGATTTCCAGGTCCGCCACGCCATCGGCCAGATGCGCCTCCACCACGCTGCCCGCGCGCAATTCGGCCGGCGAGCGCAGCGCCTTGCCACGCTGATCCAGCAGTACCRCATAGCCGCGTTCCAGCGTGCGCTGCGGCGCCAGCAATTCCAGCGCGCCGGCCACGCGGCCCAGCCGCTGGCTTTCGCGCTCGTGGCGGCGCACGGCGGCGGCGTCCAGGCGCGCGGCCAGCCGGCCCAAATCGGCCTGTGCGGCCGCCACGTCGGGGCGGCACGCGCGCCAGCGCATCGCCAATACGTCCTGCCGGTGGCGCTGCGCGGACACCGTATCGCGCAGGGCTGCACGCAAGTGCCGGGCCAGATTGTCGACCCGCGCGCGCCGCTCCTGCAGTTGCGCCTGCGGGCTGCGCAGCCGCCGCGCCAGCCATTCCAGGTGCTGCGCGCGGCGTTCCATCTGCCGGTCCAGGCTTTGCGCCAGCGCATCGCGCGCGCGGCGAACCGCCTGCAGCAGATGCGCGCGGTCCGCGCTGACCAGTTCCGCCGCGCCCGTGGGCGTGGGGGCGCGCACATCGGCGACGAAATCGGCAATCGTGAAATCGGTCTCGTGGCCCACGCCGGACACCACCGGCACGGCGCTGCGCGCAATCGCGTGCGCCACCACTTCCTCGTTGAACGACCAGAGATCCTCGATGCTGCCGCCGCCCCGGCACAGGATCAGCACGTCGCATTCGCGCCGCGCACTGGCGATATCGAGCATGGCGGCGATCTTCTCGGCCGCGCCGGCGCCCTGCACTGGCACTGGATAGACGATGACCGGCACATGTGGCGCACGCCGCTGGAGCGTAGTCAGCACGTCGCGCATCGCTGCCGCCTGTAGCGACGTCACCACGCCAATCGTGCGGGCGTGGCTCGGAATTGGTCGTTTGCGTTCGGGAGCGAACAGACCGGCCTGGGCAAGTTTTTCCTTGAGGCGCAGGAAAGCCTCGTAAAGATTGCCCATGCCGGCGCGGCGCATGGCCTCCACGCCCAGTTGCAGCTCGCCGCGCGCCTCGTACATCGACACCAGCGCGCGCACTTCCACCGCCTCGCCTTCGCGCGGGGCGAAATCCACGTGCTGGTTGCGCCCCCGGAACATCACGCAGCGGATCTGCGCGCGGGCGTCCTTGAGCGAGAAATACCAGTGACCGCTCGCCGCGCGCGTGAAGTTCGAGATTTCTCCGCGCACCCAGGCCAGCGGGAAGCTGCGCTCGAGCACGCCGGCAATCGCATGGTTCAGCTCACTGACGGGAATGACCTCCCGGGTCCGCGCGGACACGGCGGGCATCGCGGGCGGCAGGTTGCGCGGAACATTCTCAAAGTCGGGCATGGCGCACGGCCGCACAGGCGGCGTGGAATGGACATGTCCACAGCATACCCGCTGTGTCAAGTGGTACACCCCGGGCCGCGCCGATCGCTCGGATTGCCGCATCCATCCGTACAACCCTTTGATTCTTATGAGGAATCGGGTCGGACCAAAAAACAGGCAATGTAAGAGAAAACCTTACGCGTCAACCACTTACGGCCAGCGGCCGCATCTTGTTCACAAAGTTATCCACAGAAGTTCTGGATAATCGATTTGTCAAGCGTTTTGCCTGTGGAGAACTTCCGCCGATGCGCGGCGCTTGCGCTACAGCAACGGCTGGCGAGTTGCGATGTCGATCCCCGCTCACCGGGCACCGCAGTGCACCAAAAGTGCCTGATTTTTCAGCAATCAAACGGAAGTCCATATCGATCAATGACTTAACCCGCTTGTCCGGCGCTTATCCACAAGCGGTCCACAGTACTGTCCTGCTTTCATGTGGAAAGCGGTCGACTTTTTCCGGACAGGCGGCGCGAGGGGCCCCTTCGGCCACCTTCCTGCCCCCTTTCGCTCCCTTTGGCTCATTTGCCCGCTTTTTAGGCAGGGCACGGTTCCCCGTTATGGATCAACGGCTTAGGCGGCTTCTCAGAACGCTGTCCACAGCGGGTCCACAGTCCTGTCCCGCGCCACTGTGGACAGCGCTGGCGGTCGGACTCCGGCACCTGCGCCGCCAGGCCGCATCGCGCACCCGCCGCGTTTGCCTGTTTTTTGGGCAACGCCATGGACACCCTTTCCAATCAAAGGCTTAGCCCGCTTTTCAGGCAGCTTTCCACAACCCGTCCACAGCACTGTCCCGCGCCAATGTGGAAAGCCGCACAGACAGCCACGCAGACAGCCACACGAGCCGCCCGGGCCGGGCCGATGCGCGCCTGAGACAGCACGCGCGCGAGTGTCTTGCCGCGCGCCGAGGGGCGGGTTAGAGTGGCGCCTGCATTTTTCGAGCATTGCCGCGGCGCGCCGGGTCCATCGGTGCGCAACAAAGGCTGCCGCGCATTGGCGGTACCGCACCGGTACCTCGCTGTCCGTTTCGGGTCTGTTGGTTCTGTAGATTTCGGGGGTCCACGTGTTTTCCATCATTCAAGCGGCCGGCTGGCCGATCTGGCCACTGCTGCTCGCCTCGATCATTGCCCTCGCGCTGATCGTCGAACGTTTCCTCACCCTCAAGCGCAGCAAGGTGCTGCCGGCCCGTCTGTACGAGGAGGCCCTGTCGGCCGCCCAGCAGCGCAAGGCCACGCCCGAGGTGGTGAACAATCTCGAGAAGAATTCCCCGCTGGGCCGCGTGCTGGCCGCCGGCCTGCGCCATGTGGTGCTGCAGCCGCATACCTCGCGTGACGCCGCCAAGGATGTCGTCGAGGAAGCCGGCCGCGTCGTGGCGCATGAGCTGGAGCGCTACCTGAACGCGCTCGGCACGATTGCCTCGGTGGCCCCGCTGATGGGCCTGCTCGGTACTGTGATCGGCATGATCGAGATCTTCGGCAGCCAGGGCGGCACCGGCGCCAACCCGGAACAACTGGCGCACGGCATCTCGGTGGCGCTGTACAACACGGCTTTCGGCCTGATCGTGGCCATTCCGGCGCTGATCTTCTGGCGCTACTTCCGCCGCCGCGTGGACGACTACGTGGCCGAACTCGAATTCCGCGCCACCACGTTCCTCGACGCGATCCTGCCCCAGCGGCGGGCCTGAGCCGCGGGGACGCGCCATGCATTTCCGTTCCCGCCAGCGGCGCGAGGAGCCCGAGATCAACCTGATCCCGCTCATCGACGTCCTGCTCGTGATCCTGATCTTCCTGATGATCACGACCACCTATTCGCGCTACACCGAGCTGCAGATCCAGCTGCCGACCGCTGACGCCGAGCGCGCCCAGCAGCGGCCGAGCGAGATCGTCGTGTCGGTCTCGGCCCGTGGCGTCTACTCGGTCAACAAGCAGGTGCTCGAACAGAAGGACGTGACGAGCCTCGCCGATCAGCTACGCAACGCAGCCGGCCCCCTCGGCAACGGGCCGCCGCCCGTGGTCATCGTCAATGCCGATGCCCAGGCGAGCCATCAGGCCGTCATCAATGTGATGGAGGCCGCACGTGTGGCCGGCCTGTCGCGCCTGACCTTCGCCACGCAGAGCACGCAGCAACGCTGACCTGCCCCGGTATACCCGGCGGCCCACGCCAAAAGGGCGCCGGGCCGCTGGTGTACCATCCGCACCGGGCTTGCGGCGTGCGCCGCGCAATGCCCATAATGTCTGCATGCCGATCGATGGCGCGCCAGCCGGTGCGCCATCGCCGATTTCCGTCCGCCCTATCGTCGCCTCCGCCGCCCGCATGCCCGCTCCCCGACACGCCGTAGCCGACTTCGTCACCGCCCAGTGGCAGCGCCGCGGCTGGTTCGCGCGGCTGATGTGGCCGGCCTCGCTGCTGTTCGGCCTGATCGCCCGGGTGCGCCGGCACGGCTATCTCAACGGCTGGTTCAAATCGACCCGACTGCCGATGCCGGTGATCGTGGTCGGCAATGTCACCGTGGGCGGCACCGGCAAGACACCAGCCGTGATCGCGCTGGCGCGCGCGCTGACCGAAGCGGGGCTGCGGCCCGGCGTGGTCTCGCGCGGCTATGGCGTGTCGCTGAAGCATCCGCGCCGCGTGAAACCCACCTCGCAGGCCAGCCAGGTGGGCGACGAACCGCTGCTGATCGCGCGCGCCACCGACGTGCCGGTCTGGGTCTATCCGGACCGCGCGCTGTGCGCGCAGACCATGCTGGTGTCCCACCCCGGCGTGAACGTGCTGCTGCTCGACGATGGCCTGCAGCACTACAAGCTCCAGCGCGACTTCGAGATCGTGATGTTCGACACCCGCATGGGCGGCAACGGCATGCTGCTGCCGGCCGGCCCGCTGCGCGAACCGCTGACCCGTCCGCGCGACGCCACGCTGATCAACGACCCGCACTTCCGCGCCACGCCCGACAAACCCGATGTCTACGGCATGCGCCTGGAACTCGACGACGCGTGGCAACTGAACGACCCGACCATGGTGCGCCCGCTCTCCACCTTCGCGGGGCGGCGCGTGCTGGCCGCGGCAGGCATCGGCAATCCGGAACGGTTCTTCGCCAGCCTGCGCGGCGCCGGCCTCCAGCCCGCCACGCTGCCGCTGCCGGACCACTACGACTTTGCCGAGGACCCGTTCGCGGACCACCCGGCGGCGCTCGATGCCGACGTCATCCTGATCACCGAAAAGGATGCCGTAAAATGCGACCGCTTCGACGACCCGCGCATCTGGGTTGTCCCCACCACGCCCGTGATCGACGCGGGCCTGATCGACAAAATCCGCCGCGCCGTGCAGGCGCGCAACCCGGCCATCGCCACGCCCGTCACCGTGGGGCAAGCCGCCCCCGCAGCAAACGGGGCGACGACCGGGCTCGACAAGGAATCCCACGATGGACAACCGGCTGCTTGAAATCCTCGTCTGCCCGCTCTGCAAGGCCAAGCTCGAATACGACCGCGCCGCGCAGGAACTGATCTGCCACGCGGACAAGCTGGCCTACCCCATCCGCGATGGCATTCCGGTCATGCTGGCCGATGAAGCGCGCCAGACCGTGCCGGGCCGCGTGGTGCCCGTGGAGCCGTCCGCCCCGGCCGCCGGCAACTGAGTTTTCCCGCGATGCGTATTCCCGCCTTCACCGTCGTGATTCCGGCCCGGCTCGCCTCGACGCGCCTGCCGAACAAGCCGCTTGCCGATATTGGCGGGCACCCGATGATCGTGCGCGTGGCCGAACGCGCCCACGCCTCGTCCGCGCGCCGTACCGTGGTGGCCACCGATGCCGCCGCCGTGGCCGAAGCCTGTGCCGCGCACGGTGTGGAGGCGGTGATCACGCGCGCCGACCATCCGTCCGGCACCGACCGCCTCGCCGAAGTGGCCACCCTGCTGGGCCTGGCCGACGACGACATCGTGGTCAATGTGCAGGGCGACGAACCGCTGATCGACCCGAACCTGATCGACGAGGTGGCGCTGTATCTGGCCGCCCATCCCGATTGCGCGATCGCCACGGCGGCGCATCCGCTCGATGACGTGGCGGAGGTGTTCAATCCGAACGTGGTGAAGGTGGTGTGCGACAACCTCGGCCGGGCGCTGTATTTCTCGCGCGCGCCGATTCCGTGGGCGCGCGACGCCTGGACCGCCGTGCCCACGCAGCCGGCGGCCAGCGCCACCGTGCCGCTGCCGGCCATGCCGGTGCTGCGCCATATCGGCCTCTATGCCTACCGCGCGGGCTTCCTGCGCCGGTTTCCGACGCTGGCCGTCGCCCCGATCGAGCAGACCGAGGCCCTGGAGCAGCTACGCGCCATGTGGCACGGTGAGCGGATCGGCGTGCTGGTGACGGGGGCAGCACCTGCCCCCGGTGTGGACACCCAGGCCGACCTCGAACGCGTGCGCGCCCTGTGGGCCAGCAGCGTGGCGCAGGAAGGTCCGTGACAGCATTCCTGCACGGAAGTTCATACTGCTGCAACCTGAACGGAATCCGAACCGTACTGCCCGTGGCATAATGCTTGCCGATACAGAGCCCGTGGGCGCGTGCTACGCGTCCGCACAAGGCTCGGTGGGGAGATAGAGAAAGCGAGCCAGACCGTGAGCCCCGCTGCCTTCGGCAGCCGAGTGCGCCCGGGCGCCAACCATGACGTGACGTCGGCACGACTTGCCGGCGTAAGTCCTGCGTCAAGTTGCGGCGTTACCCTCCTTCGATACCCCCGCAAGACCGAATTCAAATTGTTCTGAGGACCCGTAAATGCGTTTGATCCTGTTGGGCGCACCTGGCGCCGGCAAAGGCACGCAAGCCAAGTTCATCTGCGAAAAGTTCGGCATTCCGCAAATCTCCACGGGCGACATGCTGCGCGCCGCGGTGAAGGCCGGTACGCCGCTGGGTATCGAAGCCAAGAAGGTGATGGACGCGGGCGGGCTGGTGTCCGATGACATCATTATCGGCCTGGTCAAGGACCGTCTTAAGGACTGCGACTGCGAAAAGGGCTATCTGTTCGATGGCTTCCCGCGCACCATTCCGCAGGCCGAGGCGATGAAGGAAGCCGGCGTGGCCATCGACTACGTGCTGGAGATCGACGTGCCGTTCGACGCCATCATCGAGCGCATGAGCGGCCGCCGCGTGCACGTGGCTTCGGGCCGCACCTATCACGTCAAGTTCAACCCGCCCAAGCAGGACATGCTGGACGACGTGACCGGCGAAGCGCTGATCCAGCGCGACGACGACAAGGAAGAAACCGTGCGCAAGCGCCTGGACGTGTACTCGCAGCAGACCCGTCCGCTGGTCGACTACTACTCGAACTGGGCCGCCAACGGTGACGCGTCGGCCAAGGTGTCGCCGCCCAAGTACCGCAAGATCGCGGGCGTGGGCGATGTGGACAAGATCACGGCCTCCGTGTTCGAAGCGCTGAAGTAAGCGCACCGCGCCGCTGTACCGAGAAAGGCGACCTCCGGGTCGCCTTTTTTTCGTCCGCGCGTTCGTTTTTTATCCGCAGGCTTTCCCATGACGGTCGATTTACGTTAACGTAAACGGCAATCTGACCACAGGAAACCAAGGAGACAGGCGGATGGACATCCAGAACAACGTATTCATCGTTACCGGCGGCGCATCGGGACTGGGCGCGGGCACCGCGCGGATGCTGGCGCAAGCCGGCGGCAAGGTCATCATCGCCGACCTGAACGAGGCGGCCGGGACCGCGCTGGCCGAGGAATTGGGCGGCCAGTTCGTGAAGTGCGATGTGGCGTCCGAGGTGGATGGCCAGGCGGCTGTCGACGCCGCGCTGAAGCTGGGCCGGCTGGCCGGGCTGGTCAACTGCGCGGGGATCGCCGTGGCGGCCAAGACCGTCGGCAAGGATGGCCCCCACCCGCTCGCTTCGTTCGAGAAGACCGTGCGCGTGAACCTGATCGGCACGTTCAATATGATCCGGCTGGCCGCTGCCGCCATGGTGCGCAACACGCCCGACGCCGATGGCGAGCGCGGCGTGGTCATCAATACCGCCTCGGTGGCGGCGTACGACGGGCAGATTGGCCAGGCGGCCTACGCGGCGTCCAAGGGCGGCGTGGTCGGCATGACGCTGGCCATCGCCCGCGACCTGGCGCGCGACGGCGTGCGCTGCATGACCATCGCCCCCGGCCTGTTCGAGACCCCGATGCTGATGGGCATGCCGCAGGAAGTGCAGGACGCGCTCGGCCGGATGGTGCCGTTCCCTCCGCGTCTGGGCCGTCCGGCCGAGTATGCGAAGCTGGTGCAGGCCATCGTCGTCAATACGATGATGAACGGCGAGGTGATCCGCCTCGATGGCGCGATCCGGATGCAGCCGAAGTAAGTACCGACGCTACCCGRCCGTCGGCAGCAGCATGCCGAGCATCAGGCCCGGCGCGGCCGGCGGCACCATCGTGATCTGTTCGAAGGCAAGCAGGCCGCGCGTCGGGTGATGAAACCCGCGCCGGCCGCCCTGGCGCTCCTCCACATCCTGCGAGGCCCAGGCCGCGCGAAACGCCGCGCTCTCCGCCCGCAATCCCTCCACCAGCGCCCGCGTCGGCGGGTCTTCGGCATGGCGCAGGCTGTGCACGCGGAACTCCGCCACCAGCCGCGCCGCCCGATGCGGCCAGTCCTCGACCAGTGCCTGCAAGGCCGGCGACAGGAACATCGCACGCATCAGGTTGCGCTCCGTACTGCCGGGATCGAGCCAGCCGACGAACAGGTCGGCCGCCGCCGCATTCCACGCCAGCGCATTCCATTGCCGATCAAGCAGATAGGCGGGGCCGGCGATCGCATGCACGCTGGCCAGCAGCGCGGGCGGCACGGCCGGCTCGGCGTCATCGCGCGGGGCGGGACGGCCCGCCAGCGCGAACAGGTAACCGTGCTCGGCGCGCGAGAGCCGCAGCGCCTGGGCCAGGCTGGTCAGCGCACGCGCGGACATCGACACCGGCCGGCCCTGCTCCAGCCACGTCACCCAGGTCGCGCTGAGCCCGGCCAGTTGCGCGACTTCCTCACGACGCAATCCAGGGGTGCGGCGCCGCCGGCCGGGCGGCAGGCCCACATCGGCAGGCGTGAGGCGCTCCCGGTGGGCGCGCAGGAAGGCGCCAAGTTCGGCTTCGCGCGATGAAGGGGCAGATGGCTCGGACATGGTGGTGCTTCTTATACCAGGATAAATCGGTCACTTGTACCGGGAAAACGTGCCGTCTACAGTACGTGAACCCTTGGGCCCAAGGCAAGTCTTCCCCCGTCCAAATAGAACAATGAGGCACCCCATGCAACAGCAGGAACTCGTCGCGGCGCAGTTTGGCGCCACCGCGCAGGCTTATCTCACCAGCGCGGTCCACGCCCAGGGCGCGGATCTCGATCAACTCAAAGCCGCCCTCGCCCACCTGAAGCCGGTGGGCCATAGCCGCGTGCTCGACCTGGGCTGCGGCGCCGGCCATGCCAGCTTCGCTGCGGCGACGCAGGCCAATGCGGTAGTCGCGTACGACCTCTCGCCGTCCATGCTCGACGTGGTGGCGGGCGCCGCGCGTGAGCGAGGACTGACGAACATCACCACGCAGCAGGGCGCGGCCGAGACGCTGCCGTTCGCCGATGCCAGCTTCTGCGCCGTGGTCTCGCGCATGAGCGCCCATCACTGGCGCGACGTGCCCGCCGCGCTGCGCGAAATCCGCCGCGTGGTAAAGCCGCAGGGCAAGCTGGTGATGATCGATATTGCCGGCGCCGACGATCCGCTCTGCGATACGTGGCTCCAGTCGGTGGAGTTGCTGCGCGATCCGTCACACATCCGCGACTTTTCGCCGACGCAATGGGCGGCGCTGTGCGAAGCGGCGGGATTCGATGTGACGGTGTCACCGACCTGGCGGATCGAACTCGATTTCGATACCTGGGTGGCGCGCATGCGCACGCCCGAGGTGGCGGTGGCCGCCATCCGCCATCTCTGGCAGCAGGCGCCCGCCGAGGTGCGCGAGCGCTACCGGGTGCAGCCAGACGGCAGCTTCTCGCTGGAGGCGACCATGGTGACCGCCACGCCGCGCATCGGATAAGGCTGTTAACTAATTAGTCAGGACCGCTTCGGCCGGAATCGGCAGCGTCTGGACCATCTGCCAGACCGCTGCCGCCGCCGGCGAGAGCGAGCGATCCTCGCGCCGGACCATGACGATGCTGCGCTCCTCGCGCGGCGTGAGCGGGCGCGACACCAGCGGCGACGCCTCCGGCAGCGGCAGTGAGAACGACGGCAGCACCGACGCCCCAATCCCCGCCTCCACCATTCCGAACACGCTGGCCGAATGGCCCAGCTCCTGCACCACATGCGGCGCCACGCCATGGCGCGCGAAGATCCGGTCGATCAGCGGCCGGCTGCCGGACGCGAAATCGAGCAGCACCAGCCGTTGACCGTGCAAGGCGGTCCATGAGACCGATTTGGCGTCCGCCAATGGGTGATCCCGGCGACACACGAAGCAGAAGGGATCGGTCGCCAGCGGGGCGATGGTCAGCCCTTCCCGCGCCATCGGATCGATCAGCACGCCGAAGTCCACCGCGCCGGCACGGATCTGTTCAAGGCCATCGGCCTGCACGTTGTCACGCACGAACAGGCGGATTTCCGGGTACTGGCGTGCGCATTCCGCCACATACATCGGCATCAGGCGGGCGGAGATGGTGGGTGCGCTGGCGATCACCACACGGCCCCGATAGCGCTCGCCCAGTTGGCGGGTTTCCTCGAGGGTGTCGTCCAGCTGGCCGAGCAGCCGCTCCAGCGCTGGCACCAGCGCCGTGCCGGCATCGGTCAGCACCACCTCGCGCGTGGTGCGATCCAGCAGCCGCACGCCAAGTGCTTCCTCAAGCTCTGCCACGCCCCGGCTCACCGCCGGCTGCGTGAGGCCGACGGCATCCGCCGCCCGGCTGAAACTGCCGTGCGCCGCCACCGCCAGAAAGACCCGCAACTGCCGCAATGTGTAATTCATGCAACGATCAGATGAATCAATACGATAAATGAATTTGCATTCTAGACGCCGTTGGCGTCCAATACCAAGCGGAAACCCTTAAGCACTATCCCCAATGCCTGCCATCCTGACTCCCTTCAAAAAGCTGTACGACCTGATCGACGGCTTCGTTTTGATCATGCTGACCGCGATTGCGGTGGCGCTGATCGCCCCCGAGGTCGGTACCGGTGACGGCCCGCTGCACCTTGGCATTGTCACCAACCTTGGCGTCGCGCTGGTGTTTTTCCTGCACGGCGCAGCGCTCTCGCGCGACAAACTCGTGGCCGGCGCGCGTCACTGGCGCCTGCACGTGTTCGTCCAGGCGTTCACCTACGTGGTGTTCCCGGTGGTGGGCGTGGTGCTGATGTTCGCACTGCGCGACGCGCTGCCGGCAGACCTGCTGCTCGGCGTGTTCTTCCTGTGCGTGCTGCCGTCCACGGTGTCCTCGTCGGTGGCCATGACGTCGATGGCGCGCGGCAACGTGCCGGGCGCCATCTTCAACGCCACCATCTCGGGCCTGATCGGCATGGCGCTCACGCCGCTGCTGATGGGCCTGGTGATCAGCGCCTCGGGCACCGGCAACATGCCGCTGGGCCGCGCGCTGACTGGCGTGGCGCTGCAACTGCTGCTGCCGTTCGCACTGGGCCAGCTGGCCCGTCCGCTGATCGGCAACTGGCTGGCAAAGAAGAAGCAGATCACCAGCAAGATCGACCGTGGCGTGATCGTGCTGATCGTCTACTCGTCGTTCTGCGATGCCACGGCCGCTGGCCTGTGGCACCAGTACCACTGGCAGACCATCGGCGCGGTGATGGGTATCGCGGCGATCCTGCTGATCGTGGTGCTCGGCGCCACCACCTTCGTCGCCCGCCGCCTCGGTTTCTCGGTGGAAGACGAGATCACGGCGGTGTTCTGCGGCTCGAAGAAGAGCCTGGCGAACGGCATTCCGATGGCCAAGATCCTGTTCGCGGGCCATCCCGCGCTGGGCCTGCTGGTGCTGCCGCTGATGGTCTACCACCAGCTGCAACTGATCGTCTGCTCGGTGATCGCCGGCCGCTACGCCAGCCGCGACGACGCCCCCGAGGCGCGCGGCACGGCGCGCGCCTGAGCCGCACCCCCCTCTCCCTCCCCGCATGACAAAAGCGGCGCCCTCGGGCGCCGCTTTTTGTTTCTGACCAGTACGAAAAGGGCTTACACCGACGGATTCTTCGCCAGCGGCGGGTTCTTCGCGAAGTACGCCTTGATGCCGCGCAGGATGGCGTTGGCCAGCTGCTCCTGGTGCGCGTCGTCGTTGAGCTTGCGCTCCTCTTCCGGGTTACTGATGAAGGCGGTCTCGATCAGGATCGACGGAATGTCCGGCGCCTTGAGCACGGCAAACCCGGCCTGCTCCACGCTGCCCTTGTGCAGCTTGTTGATGCCGCCGATCTCGCCCAGCACGGCCTTGCCGACCTGCATGCTGTCGTTGATCTGCGCCGTGGTGGACAGGTCCAGCAGCACGCGCGCCACCTGGGCATCCTTGTTACCCATATTGGTCCCGCCGATCAGATCGGCGTTGTTTTCCTTGTTGGCGAGCCAGCGGGCGGCAGTACTGGACGCGCCCCGCTCCGACAGCGCGAACACGGACGCCCCGCGCGCCTCCGGCGACAGGAAGGCATCGGCGTGGATCGACACGAACAGGTCGGCCTGCACGCGCCGCGCCTTCTGCACGCGCACGTTCAGCGGCACGAAGAAGTCCGAGTCGCGCGTCATCATCGCGCGCATATTGGGCTGGGCGTCGATCTTGGCGCGCAGCCGGTGCGCGATCTGCAGCACCACGTCCTTCTCGCGCGAACCCGCCGCGCCGATGGCGCCGGGGTCCTCGCCGCCATGACCGGGGTCCAGCGCCACCGTCAGCAGGCGGCGCATCTTGAACTGGCTCGGTGGCGGCACATTGGTCTGGGCCATCGGCGGCGGCACGGGCGGCGCCGAGGGGGCGGAAGGAGCGGAAGGCCTGGGCTTGACCTGCGCGACGGCCGGCGGCGGCGCCGTGGTGGCCGGCGGGAGCTGGTCCTTATCCTCGAACTTGCGCACCAGCGCGCCAATCGCATCTTCCTCGGCCCCGGGCGGCGCGCCGGACACGCCCTCGCTGCCGGCCGGCGGCGGGGTCTGGGCGAAGCGGCGCTGCTTGTCCTCGGTATCGCGCACCAGCTTCCAGAGCGGATCGGGCGGATTCACCGGGTAGAGGTCGAACACGAGCCGGTTGCGATAGTTGCCGATCGGGGCCAGCGTGAACACCTGCGGCGAGACGTCTTCCTTGAGGTCGAACACCATCCGCACCACGCGCGGCCGGTTCTGGCCCACGCGCACGGTCTGGATATAGGGGTCGTTGGTGCTGATCTTGGCCACCAGCTCGCGCAGCGTGGGCGAGAGGTCGAGGCCGTCGATATCGACCACCAGGCGGTCCGGGCTGCGGATCATCTGGTGTTGCGCGGCCAGCGGCGCGTCGGACTCGATGGTCACGCGCGTGTAATCCTCGGCGGGCCAGACGCGCACGGCCACGATGCCGGCGCCGCGTGCAATCTGCGGGCCGACGAGGGTCAGCACCACCGTGCCCGCGCCCAGCCGCGCAGCCTGCGCCATCCACTTGCGCCGGGCCTGCAGCAGTCCGTCGGGTCCATCGGGTCGGTCGGTGGCGAGTCGCTTGATCAGCATGCGTTCAGCAGGATAAGTCCAGTGGGAGTATAGGCCCGCAGCGTGGCCATGCGGGGATCGGCGCCTTCCGGATCGGCGCCCGCGGCCAATTCCAGCGCGCGGATGTCCGATTGGAGCAACACGTGGAGGTCCGGTTCCCCAAGCAGGCGGCCCGCCTTTTCCGGCCATTCGACGAGATTGAACGCCGGCTCGGCGAAACAGTCGCGGAATCCGGCGTCGATCCACTCCTCGGGGTCCGCGAAGCGGTACAGGTCGAAGTGGTAGACGGTGAGGGGCGAGCCATCGGCCCGGGCCACCTCGTAGGGCTCGCACAGCGTGTAGGTGGGGCTGCGGACCTTGCCCGCGTGGCCCAGCGCGCGCAGCACGGCGCGCGAGAGCGTGGTCTTGCCCGCGCCCAGGTCGCCCGAGAGCTGCACATGCACCGTGCGCGGCGGCATGGCCTGCACCGTGGCGGCCAGCGCGGCGCCGAAGCGGGCGGTGGCGGCCTCGTCCGGCAGCGTCAGGATGCGTTCTTCGAGCAGGGGCATTGCGTACAATTCAGGAATGATCGATGTCGCAGCACCCGCCCCCACTGAAATCTCGCCACAGGCGCCACCGGATCTGGCCGCCCTGGCGCAGTCCATGCGTGGCTGGGGCGCGGCGCTTGGCTTCGATGCGATCCGCATCGCCGATGTCGATCTGCGCCACGCGGAAGCGGGCCTGTTGGCGTGGTTGCAGGCGGGCTACCACGGCGACATGGATTATATGGCCAACCACGGCATGCGGCGCGCCCGGCCGGCCGAACTGGTGCCGGGCACGGTGCGGGCCATCGTCGCCCGCATGCCCTATTTGCCTGCCGGGGGGACCGACGACGGCCCCGACGACTGGCGCGGCCACGAACTCGCGCGGCTCGACGATCCGTCCACGGCCGTGCTCTCGCTCTACGCCCGGGGCCGCGACTATCACAAGGTGCTGCGCAACCGGCTCCAGCAGCTGGCGGCGCGCATCGAGCAGGCCATCGGCCCGTTCGGCTATCGCGTGTTCACGGATTCCGCGCCGGTGATGGAGGTGGCGCTGGCCAGCCAGGCCGGGCTGGGCTGGCGCGGCAAGCACACGCTGCTGCTGGACCGCGACGGCGGCTCGATGTTCTTCCTCGGCGAAATCCTCGTCGACCTGCCCCTGCCTGCGGACCCGCCCGAGGCCCCCCACTGCGGCAACTGCCGCCGCTGCATCGACATCTGCCCCACCGCCGCCATCCTGGAGCCGTACCGGCTCGACGCCCGGCGTTGCATTTCTTACCTGACTATCGAGCACAAGGGGCCGATTCCCGAGGAATTCCGCGCGCCGATGGGCAACCGCGTCTATGGCTGCGACGACTGCCAGCTCGCCTGCCCGTGGAACAAGTTCGCGCACCGGGCCACGCTGCCCGATTTCGATGTGCGCAACGGCTTCGACGCGCCCGACATGGTCGACCTGTTCGACTGGACCGAGGCCGAGTTCAACCAGCGGCTGGAAGGCAGCCCGATCCGCCGCATCGGCCATGAACGCTGGCTGCGCAACCTCGCCGTGGGGCTGGGCAACAGCCTGCGCGCCGCGGCCGGTACCGATCCGGCGCTGGCCGGGCGCATCCGCGCCGCGCTGCGGGCCCGGCAGGACGCCGCCACGCCGCTTGTGCGCGAGCATATCGACTGGGCACTGGCCCAGGACCCCTCCCCGGCCGCCCCCGCTCCCTAGCTGACCAGCGCCAGCCAGAACGGCGTGGTGACGATGGCGGCGATGGTCATCAGCGAGATCGTCGCCGCCACCATCGGCCCATTGCCGCCCATGCGCACCGCGAGGATGTACGCGCTCGGCGCCGTGGGCAGCGAGGCGAACAGCACCACGATCTGGTACTGGAGCGCCGTCAGCGGCAGGTAGCGGCCAGCCAGCCACGCGAAGGCCGGCATCGCCAGCAGCTTCACGCCGCACCACCACGCCACCGGCCCGATCGCGCCCGTGGCGCCGCGCATCTGGAGCCCGGCGCCCACGGTCATCAAGCCCAGCGCCGTGGAGGCCGAGCCGATCCGGTTGAGCGTCATCGCCACCACTTCGGGCGGATGCAGGCCAAGCAGGTTGGTAATCAGCCCGCCCGCCGTGGCCAGGATCAGCGGATTGCGCGCCAGCTCGCGCAGCAGCCGGGACTCCCCATGCCGCGCCAGCGCCCACACCGCCACCACGTTGCACAGCGGTACGGTCACGCCGACGACCAGCGCCATCAGCGCGAGCCCCTCGCTGCCGCCCAGCCGCGACGCCAGGGCCAGCCCGATATAGGAATTGAAGCGGAAGGCGGTCTGGAGCCCCGAGGCGAAGTCGCGCGGGGCCGGCCGCAGCACGAATTTGACGAGGCAGCCCGTGACCACGCCCAAGAGCGTGGTGGCCAGCGCCAGCCCCAGCATGGCCGAGGTGGAGGAGAAATCGAACCTGGCACTGTTGGTGGATTGCAACAGCAACGCCGGGAACAGGACGAAGTAAACCAGGCGTTCCACGCCGGACCAGAACACGCGGTCGAACGGCGTGTAGCGGACCAGCAGCCAGCCGATCAGGATCAGGCTGAAGTCCGGCACCAGCAGCAATGCTGAAGACATGTCTCTTTAGTTTTTATGCACGACAGACCACCCTTGTGACGCATGCGGCAGCCGGGAACGCGGGCGGGGAACCCCCACGGCAGGCACGGCCAAATGTGCAGACTAGGGCAGATACGGATGGGTATTGTTCCAGAACTCCGGCAACATGGCATGCCAAATTTCGTCTTGCCCGCCGCACCCATGAAGGTCCCCGCCCGCCGATCCACCGCTCTCCGCAGACACGCCGCCGCGCTCGCCGTGGCCGTGGGCCTGCTGTCGCCGCTGTCGGCCATCTCCACGCATGCCATGGCGATGGAGATCGAGGGGGTGCGCTTCGACGACGCCACGCGCGTCGGCGGCAAGGAGCTGCAACTGAATGGCGCCGGGCTGCGCGCGGTGTTCGTCATCAAGGGCTACGCGGCCGGGCTCTACCTGCCCGAGCGTTCGCGCAACGCCACCGTGGCGCTGGGCACGCACGGGCCCAAGCGGCTGCAGATCCGCCCGCTGCGCGAGGTGGAGTCCGATGCCTTCGTCAAGGCGCTGAACACGGGCCTGCGCGAGAACCACTCCGAGCCGCAGCTAAAGCTGCTGGCCGACCGCCTCACCCAGCTCGAGCAGACCATGAACCTGGTCGGCACGGCGCGCCGGGGCGATGTCATCAACTTCGACTACGCCCCCGAAAGCGGCACCGTGGTGGCCGTCAACGGCATCCCGCGCGGGCGGCCGATTCCGGGCGAGGACTTCTACCAGGCGGTGCTGCGCATCTTCCTGGGCGAACATCCGGTGGACCGCGAACTCAAGCGCGGCCTGCTGGGCGGCTGAATCCGCAACGCCGCCGGCGCAACGCTCGCCGGCGTTTTATGACCTCCCCGGGCGCGATCCGTCCGGCTTTCAGAACGGGAGACTCTCTTCTCATGCACGCTCGTAAAACCGCACTGACCCTGGCCGTTGCCGCCATCGCCTCGGTGGCTTCCGTGGCGCACGCGCAAAGCTTTCCGACCAAGCCGATCCGCCTGATCATTCCGTTCGCGCCGGGTGGCACCACCGACATCGTGGGCCGTGGCGTGGCCGACCAGATGAGCCGCATCCTCGGCCAGCCCGTGGTGGTGGAAAACCGCGCTGGCGGGGGCGGTTCGATTGGCGCCGACGCCATCGCCAAGGCCCCGCCGGATGGCTACACCATCGGCATCTCCACGGTTTCGACCATGGCCGTGAACCCGGCCTGCAACCCGAAGCTGTCGTACGACCCGATCAAGGACTTCAAGCCCATCACGAACGTGGCCAACGTGGCCAACGTGATCGCCGTGAATCCGAACTTCCCGGCCAAGGACTACAAGGAGTTCCTGGCCGTGCTGAAGGCCAATCCGGGCAAGTACTCGTACGCGTCGTCGGGCACCTGCGGCTTCGGCCACATGCTGGGCGAGCAGTTCAAGGTCTCGACCAAGACGTTCATGGTGCACATTCCGTACCGTGGCGCAGGCCCGGCGCTGAACGACGTGCTGGCCGGCCAGGTACCGATCATGGTGGACAACCTGCCGTCGTCGATGCCCTACATCAAGGCCGGCAAGCTGCGCGCGCTGGTGGTGGCGTGGGACAAGCGCGTGGACGGCCTGCCCAACGTGCCGACCTTCGGCGAAATGGGCCTGAAGGAGCCGAATGACCCGGCCTGGTACGGCCTGGTGGCCCCCGCCGGCACGCCGGACGACGTGATCGCCAAGCTGAACGCGGCGGCCGTCAAGGCGCTGCAGGACAAGGACTTCGTCCAGCGCCTGCGCACGGCTGGCGCCGAGCCGTCGGGCAACACCCCGGCCCAGCACGCCGCCGAGATCAAGAAGGAATTCGACAAGATGAAGACGCTTGTGAAGGTGCAGAACATCAAGCTGGAGCAGTAAGTACGCCCAAGTGGCCCTTCAGGACCACGAGTTTTGCTCCCTCTCCCCTCAGTGGGAGAGGGTCGGGGAGAGGGGTGGTCCAGCATGCGACCACATCAAGCGGAGCCTTCGGTGTGTTCCAGCATGCAGGCTCCGGCCAGCGCCTGCCCTCTCTCCCGGCCTCTCTCCCAGAGGGAGAGAGGCGCAAACCGCAGCACCGGCGCGAATCGGCATAAAATCCGGGGTCATCACCCCAGCCGTCCGCCAGCCATGTCCCACCGCTTCGATGCCGTCCTGCCCGCGCCTTTCGGCAAGATCGGCGTGCGTGCCGATGGCGAGCACGTCCACGAAATCGTCTACCTGCCCGACAGCTTCGAGCTGATTGCCCCGGCCAGCGCCCTCGCGCGCCGCGTGGCCGCGCAGCTGGACGCCTACTACGCCGACCCCGACACCGTGTTCGACCTGCCGCTGGCCCATCGCGGCACCGCGTTCCAGCGCAAGGTCTGGGACGCCATCTCGGCCGTGCCGCGTGGCGGCCTGACCACCTACGGCACCATCGCCAAGCGCCTGCAAAGCATGCCGCGTGCCGTGGGGCAGGCGTGCGGGCAGAACTGGTTCCCGGTGGTCATTCCCTGCCATCGCGTGGTGGCCGCCAACGGGCTGGGGGGCTTCGCCCATCATGGCGAGGAAGGCTTCCATCTCGGCGTGAAGCGCTGGCTGCTGCGCCACGAGGGCGCGATGCTGCTATGAGCGAGGTTGTGCACGCCGAGGCCCCGGCCGGCACCGATCCCAGCGCCGATCTCGCGCTGGTCGATCGCTTCTGCGACGCGCTGTGGCTGGAAGACGGCCTGTCGCGCAACACCATCGACGCCTATCGCCGCGACCTCGCCCTGCTGGCACGCTGGCTCCACGGCGCCGCCCACGGCAAGCTGCTGGGCGTGGACGACACCCTGCTGTCCGCCTACTTCGCCGCGCGCCATCTGGAGACACGGGCCTCGTCGGCCAACCGGCGGCTCACCGTGTTCCGCCGCTTCTACCAGTGGGCGCTGCGCGAGCACATGATCCAGGCCGATCCGTGCCTGCTGCTGCGGCCCGCCAAACAGCCGCCGCGCTTCCCGAAGACGCTCTCCGAAGCCCAGGTCGAGGCCCTGCTCGAAACCCCCGATACCGACACCCCGCTGGGGCTGCGCGACCGCACCATGCTCGAGCTGATGTACGCGAGCGGGCTGCGCGTGTCCGAGCTGACCAACATGAAGACCGTGGAAATCGGCCTGAACGAGGGCGTGGCGCGCATCGTGGGCGGCAAGGGCAACAAGGAGCGGCTGGTGCCGTTCGGCGCGCAGGCCGGCGACTGGCTGCGCCGCTACCTGGCCGAGTCGCGCCCTGCCCTGCTGGCCGGCCGCGCCTGCGACGCGCTGTTCGTCACGCAGCGCGGTGAGGGCATGACGCGCCAGACCTTCTGGCACCTGATCAAGAGGCACGCGCGCGAAGGCGGCATCCATGCGCCGCTTTCGCCACATACGCTGCGGCACGCGTTCGCCACGCACCTGCTGAACCATGGCGCCGACCTGCGCGTGGTGCAGCTGCTGCTGGGCCATGCCGATATCTCCACCACGCAGATCTACACGCACGTGGCGCGCGAGCGCCTGCGCGAGCTGCATCTCCACCACCATCCGCGCGGCTAACCCCCTGCCGCGCCGCGCCTCATGAGCAAAGCGAAACACATCTCCGAGACCCCCGCCACGCAGATGCTGCGCCGGCATGGCGTGGATTTCGGCGAGCATCCCTATGAATATGTCGACCACGGCGGCACCGGCGAGTCTGCCCGCCAGCTGGGCGTGCCCGAGCACGACGTGGTCAAGACCCTGGTCATGGAGGACGAGCGCGCGCAGCCGCTGATCGTGCTGATGCATGGCGATTGCTCGGTCTCGACCAAGAACCTGGCGCGGCAGATTGGCTGCAAGAGCGTGCAGCCGTGCAAGCCCGAGGTGGCGCAGCGCCACAGTGGCTTCATGGTCGGCGGCACGTCGCCGTTCGGCACGAAGAAGCGGATGCCGGTCTATGTGGAGGCCGGCGTGCTGGCGCTGGAGCGGATCTATATCAACGGCGGGCGGCGCGGCTATCTGGTCAGCATCGCGCCGGAGGTGCTGACGCGGCTGCTGGAGGCCAAGCCGGTCGAGTGCGCCCTGCCGGACTGAAATCGGATTGAATCGGGGCTGACCCGAGCCTGACTGACACGGACGGGCGCGCTACAATCGCGCCAGCCTGAAACCCCCAAAAAGATTCCCCTGCAATGGTCAACCTGCTATTCGCCGTCGTCGCCTACCTGATCGGGTCGGTGTCCTTTGCCGTCGTGGTCAGCAAGCTCATGGGCCTGCCGGACCCGCACAGCTATGGCTCGGGCAACCCCGGCGCCACCAACGTGCTGCGCACGGGCAACAAGAAGGCGGCCATCCTGACGCTGATTGGGGACGGCCTGAAGGGCTGGTTCGCGGTCTGGCTGGCCCGGCACTTCGGCCCGGGCTACGGGCTGGAGGATTCGGGCGTGGCGCTCGCGGCGCTGGGCGTGTTCCTGGGCCACCTGTTCCCGGTGTTCCACCGCTTCGCGGGTGGCAAGGGCGTGGCCACGGCCGCCGGCATCCTGTTCGCGATCCATCCGCTGCTGGGCGCCGGCACGCTGGCCACCTGGCTGATCATCGCGTTCTTCTTCCGCTATTCGTCGCTGGCCGCGCTGGTGGCGGCCATCTTCGCGCCGTTCTTCTATGTGCTGATGTTCGGCGTGGATATCATCACCGGCGCGGTCTTCGTGATCGGCGTGCTGCTGGTGGTGCGCCACCGCCAGAACATCGCCAAGCTGCTGGCCGGCAAGGAAAGCCGGATCGGCGAGAAGAAGAAGGCTGGCTGAGGGCACCTCGCCAGCCTGACCGCTACTGTCCGTTACTGACCGTTACGCGGCCTGCGCCAGCGCCGCGAACGGGAACACCATCTCCACCCGCAGGCCGCCGTCGGGCCGGTTGAGCAGCATCAGCCGCCCGCCGCCCTGCCGCACCAGGCGGTCCACGATGGCCAGGCCGAGTCCCGAGTGGGCATTGCCGCCACGCGCCGGGTCCAGCCGCACGAATGGCAGCGTCACGCGCTCCATCGCCTCTTCCGGAATCCCGGGTCCCTGATCTTCCACCGTCAGCCGCCAGCCGTCCGGCCCCCGTGCCGTCGCCACGCAGACGGGCGGCGCGCCATAGGCATAGGCGTTGTCGACAAGATTGCCGATGATGCGATCGAGCTGGGTGGCGATCATCCGGAAGCCCTCGCCAGCGGCCAGTTCCAGCACCACGGTGCGGTCCTGCTCCTGCAGCGACAGCGCCAGTTCGCCGATGCGCTTGTCCACCGGCACCGGGCGGGCGGTCGGCTCGCTGCTCTGGGCGAAGCTCAGGAACTGTTCGACGATCGCCGCCATGGAGTCCACGTCGCGGGTGACGCCGGCCGCCGCCTTGGGGTCGGACAGCATCTCGGCACGCAGCCGCAGCCGCGCCAGCGGCGTCTTCAGGTCGTGGGCGATGCCGGCCAGCATCGTATTGCGCTCCTGGTCGATGCGCGCGAGGTCCGCCACCATCCGATTGAAACGCACGATCAACTGGCGCAGCTCATGCGGCCCGCGCTCGCGCAGCGGCTTGACCGCATGCTGGCGGGAAAGCTGCTCGGCGGCCTCGGCCATGTCGCGCACCGGGCGCTGGATCTGCCACGCAATCAGCAGCGCGAAGATGATCGCCACCCCCACCACCAGCACCACGCCGGGCACCATGCGGTTGTCGGGCGGCGGATTGTGCACGAACAGAATCGGCATGGCGATCCACTGCGCGCGCGTGGGCAGCTTGATCCAGAGGCGCGGCGTGGTCTCGTCCTCCAGGCGGATCTGCGTGCCGGCGGGCAGCTGGCGCACGAACTGCTCCACCAGCCGGCGCGGCCGGCCGGGCGCCGGATCGGCCGAATGCTCGTCAGCCTCGGCGGTGTCGGCCACCTCGACCAGGCTCGGCAGCGCCACCGGCGGCTTCGCGTCCAGCGCGCGCTCGATACTCTTCAGCTGGAACATCATCTGCTCCACCGAATAGTCGATCTGCTGCTGCCGGCGGTCCATGCGCAGGATGGCCAGCCACGAGAAATGGCTGATGAACAGCACGGCCGCAATCAGCAGCGCCATGCGGCCGAACAGGGTGTCGATCCTCAGCTTCATTGCGGAATGCTGTCCTCGGCTTCGTCAGGCACGAAGGTGTAGCCCCGGCCCCGTACGGTCTGGATATAGCGCGGACGCTGCGCGTCCTCGTCGAGCAGGCGGCGCAGGCGCCAGATCTGCACGTCGATGCCGCGGTCGCTGATGCCGCTGGCACTGCCGTACATCAGCTCGACGATGCGTTCGCGCGAGAGCACTTCCAGCGGGTGGGACAGCAGCAGCTTGAGCAGCGCGAACTCGGTATCGCTGATCTGCACCGACTGGTCGTTGCGCAACAGCGTGCGCAGCCGGAAATTGACGCGGAACGGGCCGAACGCCACCGATTCGCGGTCCTCGGGCGCGGCGGCCGGGCGCGCCAGCTTGCGCCGCAGCACCGCGTTGATGCGCGCCAGCAGCTCGCGCGGCGAGAACGGCTTGCCGAGGTAGTCGTCGGCGCCGATCTCCAGCCCGACGATGCGGTCGATCTCGTCGCTGCGCGCCGTGAGCAGGATCACCGGGATGTCGTCGTTCTTGGCGCGCAGGTTACGCAGCGCGGTCAGGCCGTCCACCTTCGGCATCATCAGGTCGAGCACGATCAGCGCCGGCCGCTCGCGCTCGAGGCGGGCCTGGAGGCCATCGCCATCGTGCAGGACCGAGACGGCAAAGCCCTGGCTGGTCAGGTACTCGCGCAGGAGGTCGCGCAGTTCGGGATCGTCGTCGACGACGAGGATCTGGGTAGGCTGGTTCGTTCGCATAGCCACATGATAGTCAGGCCGGCAGCGCCAGATGGCGATTTACCCCGACCGTTTTGTTTCCGGAGGTTACACCCGGCGCCATCGTAATCCGATGTAATAAAAGCGGGACGCCACGAAACAGGTGGGATGGCGGCGGCACATTATCCTTCAGGCCATGGCACCGCTGCCGTGCCCGCCTGCGGCATACTGCTGCAACTTCGCCGCCATATGGGGTCATTTGCCCCGATATGCCGAGCAAGCCCGTTGGTACGCCCTTCGTCGTGCCGTCCCCAGGATTCCCGGTCTATGTCCAGCCCCGAACAAGGTCAATCTCTTCCGCCCTCCCCGCCGCGCCGCCCCGGCCCGGCCCGCCGCCGCACCTGGATCGCCGTGGCCGTCATCGTCGTGCTGGCCGGCGTCGGCTGGTACTGGTACAGCCACCGGCAGGCCGCGCAGGAGGCCGGCGCGGCCACCGGCGGCGCCAGCGGCCCCGGCGCGGGTCGCCGCATGGGTGCCAGCGGCCCAGGGGGCCCGGGCGGCCCGGGCGCGCAACCGCGTTCGCCCGTGGTGGTCAACACGGTGGCCCGGCGTGACATGGACGTGGTGCTCAACGGCCTGGGCAACGTGACGCCGGTGACCAATGTCACCGTGCGCGCCCAGGTCTCGGGCCCGCTGCTGAAGGTGCTGTTCAAGGAAGGCCAGATGGTCAAGGCCGGCGACGTGCTGGCGGAGATCGACCCGCGCCCGTTCCAGGCCACGCTCGACCAGGCCGTGGGCCAGCTCGCGCGGGACCAGGCGCTGCTCCAGAACGCCCGGCTGGACCAGCAGCGCTACAAGACGCTGCTGGCGCAGGACTCCATCTCCAAGCAGCAGGTGGATACCCAGGACGCGCTGGTGCGCCAGTACGAGGGCACCGTGAAGACCGACCAGGGCAATGTGGATAACGCCCGCATCCAGCTCGGCTATACCAGGATCGTGGCGCCCAACTCGGGCCGCATCGGCCTGCGGCAGGTGGACCCGGGCAACATCGTCGGCACCGGCGACACCAACGGCATCGCGCTGATCACCCAGATCCAGCCGATTGCCGTGCTCTACACCATTCCCGAAGACAACCTGCCGGCCGTGCTGAAGAAGCTCAACGCCGGCGAGAAGCTGCCGGTGCAGGCGTGGGACCGCCAGGTGCGCAACCAGCTTGGCGAAGGCACGCTGCTGACCACCGACAACCAGATCGACACCACCACGGGCACGGTCAAGCTCAAGGCCATCTTCCCGAACACGGACGGCATGCTGTTCCCGAACCAGTTCGTGAACGTGCGCACGCGCGTGGACACGCTGGTGGACGCCACCGTGATCCCGGTGGCCGCCATCCAGCGCGGCCAGCAGGGCACCTTCGTCTACGTGGTGGGCGATGACAACCAGGTGAAGGTGCAGGTGGTCACGCTGGGGCCGACCGATGGCGCCCAGACCGCCGTCATGAAAGGATTGGAGCCGGGCCAGCGCGTGGTCGTGGACGGCGCCGACCGCCTCAAGGAAGGCATGATCGTGGAAGCCGTGGACCCGGCCGCGCGTGCCGCCGCCACCACGCCGGCCAGTTCGCCGCGCGGGCGTGGCCGGCGCCATGGCGGGGCCAGCGGCCCGCACGCCGGGGCCAGCGATGCCTCCGGAGCGGTTGGGGCGATGGGCGCCTCCGGCGCCGCAGCCGAGCGCCGGCGCCCCCGGGACGCCGACACCAATCCGAACCCGACCACGAGCACGCCGGCCAACCCCACCGGCACCGTCGGCCAACGGCCGCAGCAGTAAGCACGGCGACGCACCCGAGACGGCATGAATCCCTCACGCATCTTTATCGAACGGCCGGTGGCCACGGCACTGCTGATGCTGGCCATCCTGCTGTCCGGGCTGGTGGCGTACCGGCTGCTGCCGCTGTCCGCGCTGCCGGAGGTGGATTACCCGACCATCCAGGTCACCACGCTCTACCCGGGCGCCAGCCCGGACGTCATGACCTCCTCGGTCACGGCGCCGCTGGAGCGCCAGTTCGGCCAGATGCCGGGGCTCAAGCAGATGTCGTCGTCGTCCTCTGGCGGCGCGTCGGTCATCACGCTGCAGTTCGAGCTGTCGCTGTCGCTGGACGTGGCCGAGCAGCAGGTGCAGGCCGCCATCAATGCGGGCGGCAACCTGCTGCCCTCGGACCTGCCCATGCCGCCGGTCTACAGCAAGGTCAATCCGGCCGATGCGCCGATCATGACGCTGGCGATGACCTCGGACAYCCTGCCCCTGCCCAAGCTGCAGGACATGGTGGACACCCGCGTGGGCGCCAAGATCTCGCAGATTCAGGGCGTGGGGCTGGTCACCATCAGCGGCGGGCAGCGCCCCGCCGTGCGCATCCAGGCCAATCCCACCGCGCTGGCCGCGCTGGGCATGTCGATCGACGACCTGCGCACCGCCATCGGCAGCGCCAACGTGAACGGCGCCAAGGGCAGCTTCGACGGCCCCGCGCGCGCCTCCACCATCGACGCCAACGACCAGCTCCGCTCCGCCGACGAATACCGCCAGATCATCATCGGCTACCAGAACGGCGCGCCGATCCGCATCACCGACGTGGCCGACATCGTCGACGGCCCCGAGAACAGCCGGCTGGCCGCCTGGGCCAACAGCAAGCCGGCCATCGTGCTGAACATCCAGCGCCAGCCCGGCGCCAACGTGATCGAGGTGGTGGACCGCATCAAGACGCTGCTGCCGCAGCTGCAGGCGGCGCTGCCGGCCTCGGTGCACGTGCAGTTGCTGACCGACCGCACCACCACCATCCGCGCCTCGGTCAAGGATGTGCAGTTCGAGCTGCTGCTGGCCATCGCGCTGGTGGTGATGGTGATCTTCGTCTTCCTGCGCAACATCCCGGCCACCATCATCCCGGGCGTGGCGGTGCCGCTCTCGCTGGTCGGCACCTTCGGCGTGATGTACATGGCCGGCTTCTCGATCAACAACCTGACGCTGATGGCGCTGACCATCGCCACCGGCTTCGTGGTGGATGACGCCATCGTGATGATCGAGAACATCATGCGCTACATCGAGGAAGGCGATTCCCCGATGGCTGCGGCGCTCAAGGGCTCCAAGCAGATCGGCTTCACCATCATCTCGCTGACCTTCTCGCTGGTGGCCGTGCTGATCCCGCTGCTGTTCATGGGCGATGTGGTCGGCCGGCTGTTCCGCGAGTTCGCCATCACGCTGGCGGTGTCGATCCTGATCTCGGCCGTGGTGTCGCTGACGCTGACGCCGATGATGTGCGCGCGCCTGCTGCGCCACGTGCCCGAGGAGGAACTGCCGCGCTTCCATCGTGCCACGGGCCGCTTCTTCGACAACGTGATCCACCGCTACGGCCAGGCGCTGGAGTGGGTGCTGGACCGCCAGACCGCCACGCTGGTGGTGGCCGTGGGCACGCTGGTGCTGACCGGCCTGCTCTATATGCTGGTGCCGAAGGGCTTCTTCCCGGTGCAGGACACCGGCGTGATCCAGGCCATCACCGAGGCCTCGCAGACCACCTCGTTCGCGGCGATGGGCCGCAAGCAGGAGGCCGTGCAGAAGGTGATCCTGCAGGACCCGGCGGTGGCCAGCGTCTCGTCGTTCATCGGCGTGGATGGCACCAACACCACGCTCAACGCCGGGCGCATGCTGATCAACCTCAAGCCCAAGGCCGACCGGGACAGCATGGCGGTGGTCACGCAGCGGCTCCAGGACGCCGTGCAGCAGCTGGGCGGCGTCTCGCTCTACACCCAGCCGGTGCAGGACCTGACCATCGAGGACCGCGTCTCGCGCACGCAGTACCAGTTCACCGTGGAAGACCCGGACCCGGCCACGCTGGCCGAATGGGTGCCCAAGCTGGTGGAGCGCCTGCGTCAGGAACCCGAACTGCGCGACGTGGCGAGCGACCAGCAGAACAACGGCCTGCGCGCCTATGTGGACATCGACCGGGACGCCGCCGCGCGGTTCGGCATCACCACGGCCGTGATCGACAGCGCACTCTACAGCGCCTTCGGCCAGCGGCTGGTGTCGACCATCTTCACGCAGTCCAGCCAGTACCGCGTGGTGCTGGAGACCATGCCGCAGTTCCGCACCAGCCCGCAGTCGCTGGCCGAGCTGCGCCTGCCGTCGTCGTCGGGCGGGCAGGTGCCGCTGGGCGCCATCGCCCGCATCAGCGAGCGCACCGGCCAGTTGGTGATCAACCATCAGGGCCAGTTCCCGGCCGCGACGGTCTCGTTCAACCTGGCCCCGGGCGAGTCCCTGGGCGCCGCCGTGGACAAGATCACGCAGATCGAGAAGGAGCTGAACCTGCCGATCTCGATGGTCACCGAGTTCCAGGGCGCCGCGCTGGCCTTCCGCGCCTCGCTCTCCAACACGCTGTGGCTGATCCTGGCCGCCGTGATCACGATGTACATCGTGCTGGGCGTGCTCTACGAGAGCACGATCCACCCGGTGACCATCCTGTCCACGCTGCCCTCGGCCGGCGTGGGGGCGCTGCTGGCGCTGCTGGTCTCGGGGCAGGACATCGGCATCATCGCGATCATCGGCATCATCCTGCTGATCGGCATCGTCAAGAAGAACGCCATCATGATGATCGACTTCGCGCTCGAGGCCGAGCGTGAGGGCGGCATGGCGCCGCGCGACGCCATCTTCCAGGCCTGCCTGCTGCGCTTCCGCCCGATCCTGATGACGACCATGGCCGCCCTGCTGGCCGCCCTGCCGATGATGCTGGGCACGGGCATCGGCTCCGAGCTGCGCCGGCCGCTGGGCGTGACGATGGTCGGCGGCCTGCTGGTCAGCCAGGTGCTGACGCTGTTCACCACGCCGGTGATCTACCTGGCATTCGACAGCGTGGCGATGCGGCTCAAGGGGTGGCGCAAACGCCGCTTCGGCGATCCCGACGACGGTGGCGACGGTGGCGACAACAAGGACGCCCATCGTCCCCGCCCGAACCCGAATCCGAACGCGAACCCGCAGGAGCCGCACGCCTGATGAACCTGTCGGCCGCCTTCATCCAACGCCCGGTTGCCACCGCGCTGCTGACCATCGGCATCCTGCTGGCGGGCCTCGCGGCGTTCCGGCTGCTGCCGGTCTCGCCGCTGCCGCAGGTGGACTTCCCGACCATCTCGGTCTCGGCGTCGCTGCCCGGCGCCAGCCCCGAGACCATGGCGGCCACCGTGGCCACGCCGCTGGAGCGCGCGCTGGGCACCATCGCCGGCGTGACCGAAATCACCTCCAGCAGCTCGCTGGGCTCCACGCGGGTGACGCTGCAGTTCGACCTCTCGCGTGACATCGACGGCGCCGCGCGGGACGTGCAGGCGGCCATCAACGCCTCACGCGGGACGCTGCCGACCAGCCTGCCGAACAATCCGACCTATCGCAAGGTCAACCCGGCCGACGCGCCGATCATGATCATCGGGCTGACCTCGCCCACCATGACGCGCGGCCAGCTCTACGACGCCGCCTCGACCATCCTCTCCCAGAAACTGTCGCAGGTGGAGGGCGTGGGCCAGGTGACGATTGGCGGCGCCTCGCTGCCGGCGGTGCGGGTGGAGCTGAACCCCACGGCGCTGAACAAGTACGGCATCTCGCTGGAAGACGTGCGCAACACGATCTCGGCCACCAACGCCAACCGCCCGCTCGGCGTGCTCGAGAACAACGTCAACAACTGGCAGGTCTACGCCAACGACCAGGCGATGACGGCCAAGGACTACATGCCGCTGATCGTGCGCTACGCCACGCCGGGCACGTATTCCTCCGCCTCGGCCGGCGCGCTGATTGCCAGCACGGCCAACGCCACGGCCGGCGGCGGGGTGAGCACCAAGACCGTCAACGGGATCACCACTACCACCATCACCACCAGCAGCGGCACCACCACCGTCAGCTCGGGCGCCACGGGCGGCAACAGCGCCGCCGCCGGCCCCAACGCCTTCGCGGTGCCGATCCGGCTCCAGGACGTGGCCAGCGTGGTGGATTCGGTGCAGGACATCCGCAATGCCGGCTCGGCCAACGGCAAGCCGTCGGTGCTGCTGGTGCTGAACCGCTCGCCCGGCGCCAACATCATCGAGACCGTGGACCGCGTCAACGAGATGCTGCCGCAGCTGCGCAAGATGATCCCGGCCAGCATCTCGATGGACGTGATGATGGACCGCACGCCCACCATCCGCGCCTCCCTGCGCGAGGTGGAGCACACGCTGATGATCTCGGTGGCGCTGGTGATCATGGTGGTGTTCCTGTTCCTGCGCAACGTGCGCGCCACGCTGATCCCGAGCGTGGCCGTGCCGGTGTCGCTGGTCGGCACGTTCGCGGTGATGTACCTGTGCGGGTTCTCGCTCAACAACCTGTCGCTGATGGCGCTGACGATTGCCACCGGCTTCGTGGTCGATGACGCCATCGTGGTGCTGGAGAACATCTCGCGCCATATCGAGAATGGCATGAAGCCGCGCGCGGCCGCCCTGCGCGGGGCGCGCGAGGTGGGCTTCACGGTGTTGTCGATGAGCCTGTCGCTGATCGCCGTGTTCATCCCGCTGCTGATGATGGGCGGCATCGTGGGCCGGCTGTTCCAGGAGTTCGCCATCACGCTGTCGGTGGCCATCCTGGTCTCGCTGGTCGTGTCGCTGACCACCACGCCGATGATGTGCGCGCGGCTGCTGCGCCCCGTGGACGAGCACAAGGCCAGCCAGGGCCGCTTCTACCGGGCCAGCGAGCGCGTGTTCAACTGGATGCACGACCGCTACGCGCGTTCGCTGGACTTCGCGCTGCGGCACGGCAAGCTGGTCTGGGTGATCCTGCTGGCCACCATGGCGCTGAACGTCTGGCTCTACGTGGTCGTGCCGAAGGGCTTCTTCCCGCAGCAGGACACCGGCCGGCTGATCGGCTTCATCCGCGCGGACCAGGCCACCTCGTTCCAGGCCATGCGCGGCAAGCTCGACAACTTCATCAAGATCGTCCAGTCCGATCCGGCCGTGGTCAACGTCACCGGCTTCACCGGCGGCTCGCAACGCAACACGGGGCAGATGTTCGTGACGCTGAAGCCGCTGAACGAGCGCAAGGAGTCCGCCGACGCCATCATCGCCCGGCTGCGCCTGAAGCTGGCCAGGGAGCCCGGCGCCAACCTCTACCTGCAATCGGTGCAGGACATCCGCGTGGGTGGGCGCCAGAGCAGTTCGCAGTACCAGTTCACGCTCCAGTCCGACGACCTGGAGACGCTACGCACCTGGGAGCCCAAGGTGCGCGCGGCGATCTCGAACATCAAGGGGATCGAGGATGTGGATACCGATACCAATGACAAGGGCCTGCAGACCTCGGTGATCATCGACCGGGACACCGCCTCCAAGCTCGGCGTCACCGCCCAGCAGGTGGATGCGGTGCTCAACGACGCCTTCGGCCAGCGGCTGGTCTCCACGATCTACCACCCGCTGAACCAGTACCGCGTGGTGATGGAGCTGAGCCCGGAGTACCTGCAGGGGCCGCATGCGCTGCAGGACATCTACGTGGTCACCGGTAACGGCCGGCGGGTGCCGCTCTCGGCCTTCGCGCGCGTCACGCCGACCAGCACGCCGCTCGGCGTGAACCACCAGGGCCAGTTCGCCGCCTCCACGATCTCGTTCAACCTGGCCGAAGGGTTCTCGCTGTCGGAGGCCACCGACGCCATCCGCCAGGCGCTGGCCAAGATCGGCGCCCCGGAGACGCTCCAGGCCAACTTCCAGGGCGGTGCCAAGGCGTTCCAGGACTCGCTCAAGAGCCAGCCCTACCTGATCCTGGCCGCGCTGATCACCATCTACATCGTGCTCGGCATCCTGTACGAGAGCTACGTGCACCCGCTGACCATCCTGTCCACGCTGCCCTCGGCCGGGGTGGGCGCGCTGCTGGCGCTGCTGCTGTTCAAGACCGAATTCAGCATCATCGCGCTGATCGGCGTGATCCTGCTGATCGGCATCGTCAAGAAGAACGCGATCATGATGATCGACTTCGCCATCGACGCCGAGCGCAATGAGGGCATGAGCCCGCGCGAGGCGATCTATCGCGCCTGTCTGCTGCGCTTCCGGCCGATCCTGATGACGACCATGGCCGCGCTGCTGGGCGCGGTGCCGCTGGCCATCGGCCGGGGCGACGGCGCCGAGCTGCGCGCGCCGCTCGGCATCTCGATTGTCGGCGGCCTTGTGGTGAGCCAGTTGCTGACGCTCTACACCACGCCCGTGGTCTACCTCACGCTCGACCGCTGGCGCCTGCGCGTGCAGGCATGGCGCGCCCGCCGCCAGCGCCACGGCCAACGCCCGGACGCCGCGCCGCGGCTGGAATCCTGACCTCCATGATGAAGATGAACCGCCCCCTTTCGCTGCCCGGCGCCTCCGCCATCGCCCTGGCCTGCATGGTCCTGGCCGGCTGCGCCGTCGGCCCCGACTACCAGCGCCCCGATGCGCCCGTCCCCAAGGCATTCAAGGAGGCCAGCGAGGCCATGCCGGGCTGGACCGGCGACTGGAAGACCGCCGAGCCGCAGGACGCCACGGCGCGCACCGACTGGTGGCGCGTGTTCGGCGACCCGGCGCTCGACGACCTGATGGCGCAGGTGCAGATCTCGAACCAGAACATCAAGGCGGCCGAGGCGCAGTACCGGCAGGCCACCGCCTCGCTGCAGGCCGCGCGCGCGGGCTTCTTCCCGGTGATCGGTGCGTCCGCCGGCCTCTCGCGCGGCGCCAGCAGCACCGGCGGCCGTATCACCAACGGCCAGAACGCCACGCTATCCGCCAGTTGGGAGATCGACGTCTGGGGCCGCATCCGCCGTCAGGTGGAGAGCGCCCAGGCCGGCGCGCAGGCCAGCCAGGCCGATCTGGCCGCCACGCTGCTCTCCACGCAGGCCACGCTGGCGCAGAGCTACTTCCTGCTGCGCATTGCGGATTCACAGCGCGCGCTGCTCGACCGCACCGTGGCCGACTACGAGAAGTCGCTGCTGCTGGTGCGCAACCAGTACCAGGCCGGCACGGCGCAGCGTTCGGACGTGTTGCAGTCGGAAACCCAGTTGAAGAGTGCGCAGGCGCAGCAGATCGACATCCAGATCACGCGCGCGCAACTGGAACACGCCATCGCGGTGCTGGTCGGCAAGCCGCCGGCAGACCTGACCATGGCCGTGGTCGAGGTGGACGACGCCATTCCCAACGTGCCGGTGGCTGTGCCATCGACGCTGCTGGAGCGCCGGCCCGACATCGCGGCGGCGGAGCGGCGCATGGCCTCGGCCAATGCCGATATCGGCGTGGCGCAGGCGGCGTACTACCCCACCCTGTCGCTGTCGGCCACGGGCGGGCTGACGGCGGGCACGCTGGCGCGCTGGCTGTCCTTGCCGGACCGCGTGTGGTCCGTCGGCGCCGGGCTGGCCGGCACTGTGTTCGATGGTGGCCTGCGCGGCGCGGCCAAGGCGCAGGCCGTGGCGGCGTATGACCAGACCGTGGCCAACTATCGCCAGACCGTGCTGGGCGCGTTCCAGGAGGTGGAAGACAACCTCGCCGCCGCGCGGCTGCTGGGGCAGGAAGCCACCGTGCAGAACGACGCGCTGCGTTCCGCGCGCGAGGCGCTGGCGCTGGTCAACAATCGCTACAAGGCCGGCACGGCCGGGCTGCTCGATGTGCTGACCGCGCAAACCGCCGCCTACACGGCCGAACGCACGGCGCTGTCGATCACGGGCCGCCAGTACACGGCGGCCGTCACGCTGATCGCCGCGTTGGGCGGCGGCTGGCATGCGGAGGGGACGGACACGGCGCAGGCGCCGCAGCCTGCCGCGCAACCGACCCCGCAACCCGCGCCCCAGTAATCAACGCTGCTGGTACCGCGCCGGCGCGAGCGGCAAGGGCTGCTGCCGCACGCGCTCGCGCAGCCAGGTGGCGGCCTTGCCGAGCGGGCGCTGCTTGTGCCAGACCAGCTCCATCGCCACCGGCCAGTCCTGGTCCTGGAAGGCCAGCCGGGGCGATACCAGCGTGGCCGCCGCCGGCGAACTGGCGGCGATGTGCCACGGCACGAAGGCCCAGCCCAGCCGCCGCTTGACCAGTTCGACGATCACCCACTGGCTCTCCACCCACCAGACCTCGGCCGCCACGCGCAGCCGCTTCTTCTCCTCGCTGTCGCTGCGCGTGGCCACCATCAGTTGGCGGTGGCGCTTCAATTCCTCGAAATCGACCTGCGCATGGGCGGCCAGCGGATGGTCGGGCGCGCAGATCACCGGCATCGGCACCCAGCCCAGCGCGTGGAAGGCCAGTTCGGGCGGCAGCACTTCCTGCCGCCACATGATGCCGAGGTCCGCGCACTGGCTCATCACCAGCCGGCTGACGTCCTCCATCAGCGGGAACAGCAGCTCCAGCTCCACGGCGGGAAAGCGTTGCGAGAACTCGTCCAGCAGCACGCCAAGCACTTCCTCGGGGTACAGCTCGTCCACGGCCAGCGTCAGGCGCGACTCCACGCCCTCGCCCAGGCTCATCGCCACGCCCCGGAAATGCTCGCAGCGCTCCAGGATCACGCGCGCCTCCACCAGCAGGCGCTCGCCAGCCGGCGTCAGCACCGGGTAGCGCGCGGTGCGGTCGAACAGCGCATTGCCGAGGTCGATCTCCAGATTGGCCACCGCCGCGCTGATCACCGACTGCGCCTTGCCGAGCTTGCGCGCCGCGCCCGAGAACGATCCACTCTCCGCGGCGGCTACAAAGGCTTGCAGCTGGTCCAGGGACAGGCTCATGGGTACTCCTTTCATCACATCGACACGGAATCGACGCCCCACCGGCAGCGATCCATCTGTTTTGCCGATGGTATCCAACTTGTCCTAAGTTGTCCTGCCGATAGAATGGCCTCCATCGATCCCAAGGAGTTCCTGTCATGCGCACCACCGGAGACCGCATCCGCCATACCGTCGGCTTCGAGCTGATCGGCCTGCTGGCCTTCGCGCCGCTGGCCAGTTTGGTGTTCGGCTACGCCCTGCACCAGATGGGCCTGATTGGCGCCGTGGCGTCGCTGATCGCCGCGGTCTGGAACTACGTCTACAACCTGATGTTCGACAAGGCGATGCTGCGCTTCCGTGGGCAGCTGCGGAAGACGCCAGCCATCCGCGTGCTCCACGCCATCCTGTTCGAGGGCGGGTTGCTGCTGGTCTTCCTGCCGTCCGTGGCGTGGTATCTCGACATCAGTCTGGTCGATGCCTTCATCATGGACATCGCCGTGGCCGGCTTCTACATGGTCTACGCGCTGATCTACAACTGGGCCTACGATGCGATCTTTCCGATCCCGAACGCCACGCCGCGCGACTGCGCCGCCGACTGCCCCTGATAGATCCGAGCGTCGCTGAGACGCCAAGCCGACTTCACGGGCGAACTGGCACGTGAAGCGGCTGTTTTACGTCATCCAGCCGATGGCGGGCATGCGTTAACATGCTCGCCATGCCAAATCGTCCCGCCCTGCTTCGTCTCCCGCTGACGGCCGCCATCGCCGCCGTCGCCCTGCTCTCCACCGGCATCGCCGGAGCCCAGGCCAAACCCGCCAAGGCGGCGCAGGCCGTCAAAGCCACTGCATCGAAATCCGCCACGGTCCGCCGCGCGAGCGCCGACACCGTCGATCTGGCCGCCGCCCGCACCGGGCTGCCGGCATCGGTCACGGCCGCGCTGCGCCGGGCCAACGTGCCGCTCTCCGCCGCCAGCTTCTACGTGGTCAAGGTCGGCGCGCCGCAGGCCCGCGTGAGCTGGAACGCCGAGACGCCGATGAACCCGGCCTCGACCATGAAGGTGGTGACCACCTTCGCCGGCCTGCAGCTGCTGGGGCCGGACTACCGCTGGCTGACCTCGCTCTACGCCGATAGCGAACCCGCTGCCGACGGCACCATCCGGGGCAACGTCTACCTGCGCGGGCGCGGCGATCCCAAGCTGGTGCCCGAGGAGATGGCCAAGCTGGTGGCTTCGGCGCGCAACGCGGGCGCCACCACCATTGACGGCGACGTGGTACTCGACCGCAGCTTCTTCGCCGATGCCTCCGAAGGCACTTATACGATCGACGGCGAGTCCCAGCGCGCCTACAACGTCAATCCGGACGCGCTGCTGTACGCCTTCAAGACCCTGTCATTCACGATCACCCCGGACGCCGCCGGCCGCACCGTGGACGTGGCGGTCACGCCCGCGCTGGCGCAGTTGCGCGTGGAGAACCGCCTGACGCTGACCAACGGCCGCTGCGGCGACTGGCGCTCGCGCGCCACGCCCAACATCACCCCACAGCCGGATGGCACCGTGGTGGCCTCGTTCGACGGCACCTATTCGAGCGACTGCGGCGAGCACGTGGTCAACCTCGCCACGCTGTCGCACAGCGATTTCATCTGGGGCGGCTTCGTGGCCGAATGGCAGGCGGCCGGTGGCCGCTTCGCCCACACGCCGGGGCTGCGCAGCGGCGCGGTGCCGCGTGGCGCGTTCCTGCTGTCGCGCCACTACGGCCAGCCGCTCGGCGACGTGGTGCGCGACATCAACAAGTTCTCGAACAACGTGATGGCGCGCCAGCTGTTCCTGACGATTGGCGCGGAGATGGACCGCAGCGGCCCGGCCAGCACGGCGCGTTCCGCGCAGGTGATCCGCCGCTGGCTGACACGCCAGGGGCTGGACATGCCGGGGCTGGTGCTCGACAACGGCTCGGGACTGTCGCGCGAGGAGCGCATCAGCGCCTATGACATGGCCCGCCTGCTCCAGCAGGCGCTGGCCAGCGACGTCGGCTATACGCTGGTCGATTCCCTGCCCATCCTCGGCGTGGACGGCACGCTGCGCAACCGGCTCACGCGCGCCCACGCGGCGGGCAACGCCTACCTGAAGACCGGCACGCTGGCCGATGTGCGGGCGCTGGCCGGCTATGTCGATGCGACGAACGGCGGCCGCTACGTGGTGGTGGCGTACATCAACCACCCGAACGCCTCCGGCGCGCAGGCAGCGCACGATGCGTTGATGGAATGGGTGTTTCGCGGGGCGCCTTGAACAGGGTCGTGRCGCATTGATGCGCCCGCCCTCTCCCCCGCCCCTCTCCCGGAGGGAGAGGGGAGAACACAGGGGGAAGATCGAAAGCCCTCGGTTTGCTCCCCTCGCCCGCTTGCGGGAGAGGGGCCGGGGGAGAGGGTAGGCGCTGGCTATGCCTCGAACGCCGCCGCGGCCCGCCCGAGGCGGTCGCGTACCCCGTCCCAGTCGTGGGCGTCGGGGACTGGCTCGAACACGAGCCGGCTGAAACCTTCCTTGTCGAGCTTGCGCAGCAGGCCGTAGAGCGCCTGGGCATAGGCGTCCGGCGTGGCGGGTGCTGGCACGAACACGCAGCGCGGGTCGTTGCTGACCTGCGTGGCGCCGACCCAGGCGAGCCGGCCATCGCCCGGCAGCGCCGCCAGGTAGCGCGGCAGTTGATCCGGCGAAGCCAGCGTCAGCGGCGTGCGCGGTGCGTAGTGAGCCTTGAGCGTGCCCGAGGCGCGCGGCGCGGCGGCGTCGGGGGCCAGCGGCATCGTGCCGAGCACGTCGGCCATCATCGCCGCCGTGATCGCGCCGGGGCGCAGCAGCACCGGCCCGACCTCGTCGATGCGCGACAGATCGACGATCGACGATTCAATGCCGATATCCACCCCATCGCCCTCCAGCACGTAGACCGTGCCCGCGAACTCGTCCCGCACATGCTCGGCTGTGGTCGGGCTGACCTGCCCGAACTTGTTGGCCGAAGGCGCCGCAATGCCGCCCCGGCCGCGCCGGAAGCGCGACAGCAGCGCCTGCGCCACCGGGTGCGAGGGGCAGCGCAGCCCGAGGCTGTCCTGCCCGCCCGCCACCGCCGCCGGAATATGGGCGGCGCGCTTGAGAATGATCGTCAGCGGACCGGGCCAGAAGGCATCGATCAGTTTTTGTGCCGCTTCCGGCACCTCCGCAGCCCAGTAGCCCACATCGGCGCCATCCACCACGTGGACGATGACCGGATGGTTCGACGGCCGGCCCTTGGCGGCGAAGATGCGCGCCACGGCCTCGGGGTTCTCGGCATCGGCGCCGAGCCCGTAGACGGTTTCCGTCGGGAAGGCGACGAGCTGGCCGGCCTCGAGCAGGCGGACGGCCTCATCCAGTTCGGCCGCCGTGGGCATGCGTGAAGACATCGGCAACCCTCAGACCGGGATATGGAGCGCCTGCGCGGCGGCGTTGAATGCCGCCTCGGCGGCAGCGGCCTGCTCGCCCACGCAGTTCACATGGCCCATCTTGCGCGACGGCCGCGCGTCGTTCTTGCCGTACAGGTGCAGCTTGGCGCCCGGCTGGCCGACCACCTCGTCCCAGGCCGGCGTGCGCTCCAGGCCGAACTCGAACCAGACATCGCCCAGCAGATTCAGCATCTTGCCGGCCGAATGCTGGCGCGTGCTGCCCAGCGGCAGGCGGGCCATGGCGCGCACCTGCTGCTCGAACTGGCTGGTCTCGCAGGCGTCCATGGTGATGTGGCCCGAGTTGTGCGGGCGCGGCGCCATCTCGTTGGCGACCAGCGTGCCATCGGTCAGCACGAAGAATTCGATGCAGAGCACGCCGACGTAGCCCATCTCCGTCGTCACGGTGGCGGCGGCGGCGCGGGCGCGGTTGGCGATGTCGTCGGACACGCTCGACGAAGGCATGGTGGTCGAGAACAGGATGCCGTCCCGATGGACGTTCTCGGCCAGCGGCCAGGTGGCGGTGCTGCCGTCGGCGGCGCGGGCAGCCAGCACGGACACCTCGTAGGCCAGCGGCAGCATCTGCTCCAGCACGCAAGGCACGTGCTGCATGGCGCGCCACGCGGCGCGCACGTCCTCGCGCGTCTTCACGCGGGCCTGGCCCTTGCCGTCATAGCCCATGCGCGCGGTCTTGAGGATGCCCGGCAGCACGTTGTCCGGAATCTGGTCGACATCGGCATCGTGCTGGATCACCCAGTGCGGGGCCGGCGGCACGCCGGTGCGCTCGGCGCACGAGGCAAAGAACTTCTTCTCGCCGATGCGGTTCTGGGCAATCGACACGCAATAGCCGCGCGGCGCCACGAACGCGCCCAGTTGCTCCAGGCGGTCCAGCGACAGCGACGGCACGTTCTCGAACTCGGTACTCACGGCCTCGCAGAGCTGGCCCATCTCGGCCAGGGCCGCTTCATCGGTATAGACCGCGCAGATATGCCGGTCCGCCACGGCACCGGCCGGGCTGTCCTGGTCCGGGTCCAGCACGCAGACGCGGTAGCCCATGGCCTGCGCCGCATGGGTGAACATGCGGCCGAGCTGGCCGCCGCCGAGCATGCCGAGCCAGGCGCCGGGCAGGATCGGCGCGGTCGGGTTGTCCACGCCGAACTCGGCGCGCGACTCCGGCGTGTGGGCTTCGGACAGGTAGGGATGGATATCGGTCGGCATGCGGATCGGTTCCGGCGGCTTACTTATAGATAGAGAGAGGGACTGGGGCTCAGGCCGGCAGCGTCATGGCGCGCGCGGCCTCGGTCTGCTTCGCGCGGAACGCCTCGAGCGCGCTGGCCAGCGCGTCGTCGGTGGTGGCCAGCGTGGCGATGGCGTGCAGCGCCGCGTTGGCCGCGCCGGCTTCGCCAATGGCGAAGGTGGCCACCGGCACGCCCTTGGGCATCTGCACGATGGAGAGCAGCGAGTCCTCGCCGCGCAGGTACTTCGACGGCACGGGCACGCCGAACACCGGGACGATGGTCTTGGCGGCGATCATGCCCGGCAGGTGGGCGGCACCGCCGGCGCCGGCGATGATCGCCCGGATGCCCCGGCCGCGCGCCGACTCGGCGTAGCGGAACATGTCGTCGGCCATGCGGTGGGCGGAGACCACTTGCGCCTCGAACGCCACGCCGAAATCCTTGAGCATGGCCACCGCGTGCTGCATCACGTCCCAGTCGGAACTGCTGCCCATCACCACGCCGACCACCGGCTTTGCTGCGTTGCTCACGATCTGTCCTTCCTAATGCGGTTAGGCGAGTTCTTCGCCGGTCAGGCGGGTCAACGCCTCACGGTACTTGTCGGCGGTCTTCTGCACCACGTCCTCGGGCAGCTTCGGCGCCGGGGCGGTCTTGGGCCACGGCTTGCCGTCGATGCGCACGGCTTCGAGCCAGTCGCGCACGAACTGCTTGTCGAACGACGGCGGGTTGGTGCCCACCTGGTACGAATCGGCCGGCCAGAAGCGCGACGAATCGGCGGTCAGCACCTCGTCCATCAGGGTCAGCGTGCCGTTGTCGTCCAGGCCGAACTCGAACTTGGTATCGGCGATGATGATGCCGCGCGTGGCGGCGAAGTCGGCCGCTTCCTTGTACAGGCGGATCGAGATGTCGCGCATCTGGGCAGCCAGATCCTTGCCGATCCGCTCCTCGACCTCGGCGAACGAGATGTTCTCGTCGTGCTCGCCCATCTCGGCCTTGGCGGCCGGCGTGAAGATCGGCTCGGGCAGCTTCTGCGCGTTCTGCAGGCCGGCCGGCAGCTCGATGCCGCACACCTTGCCCGTCGCCTGGTAGTCCTTCCAGCCGCTGCCGGCCAGGTAGCCGCGCACCACGGCTTCCACCAGGATCGGCTTCAGCCGCTTGACCACCACGGCCCGGCCCTGCACCTGCGCCACTTCCTCGGGCGCCACCACGCTCTCGGCGCTGATGCCGGTCTCGTGGTTCGGCACGATGTGCGCCAGCTTGCGGAACCAGAAATTGGCCATCTGGTTCAGCACGCGGCCCTTGGCGGGAATCGGCTCGCCCAGGATGACGTCGAACGCCGAGAGGCGGTCGGTCGTGACGATCAGCAGCTTGTCGTCGCCAACGGCGTAGTTGTCACGGACCTTGCCATGGCCGAGCAGCGGCAGGGACTGGATGGAGGACTGATAGAGAGCTTGGGACATGGTGGGTCTGGGCCGGCGGGGAGAGCCAAACAAAAAAAGCGTCGCCCCCGTTTGCGGGGGACGACGCCGTTACGACAGGATTACTGCACAACCTGGGCGAGCTTGCCCGTCTTGTACGCCGAGGCGATGTCGATCAGGCCGACCGGCTTGATCTTGCTGGCCTGGCCTTCGCAGCCAAACGCCACGTAGCGGTCCTTGCAGACCAGCTTGGCGGCTTCGCGGGCCGGCTTCAGGTACTCGCGCGGGTCGAACTTGGTCGGGTTCTCGGCAAAGAAGCGACGGATTGCGCCGGTCATGGCCAGGCGGATGTCGGTGTCGATGTTGATCTTGCGCACGCCGAACTTGATCGCTTCCTGGATTTCCTCGACGGGCACGCCGTAGGTTTCCTTCATGTCGCCGCCGAACTTGCGGATCTCTTCCAGCAGTTCCTGGGGTACCGACGACGAACCGTGCATCACCAGGTGGGTGTTGGGGATGCGCGCGTGGATTTCCTTGATGCGGCTGATCGCCAGGATGTCGCCCGTGGGCTTGCGCGTGAACTTGTAGGCGCCGTGCGAGGTGCCGATGGCGATGGCCAGCGCGTCGAGCTGGGTCGCCTTGACGAAGTCGGCAGCCTGCTCGGGGTCCGTCAGCAGCATCGAGTGGTCCAGCACGCCTTCGGCGCCGATGCCGTCTTCCTCGCCCGCTTCGCCGGTTTCCAGCGAGCCCAGGCAGCCCAGTTCGCCTTCCACGGTCACGCCCACGGCGTGGGCCAGCGCCACCACCTTGCGGGTCACCTCGACGTTGTACTCGTACTCGGCGGGGGTCTTGCCGTCTTCACGCAGCGAGCCGTCCATCATCACCGACGAGAACCCGAGGTCGATGGCGCCCTGGCAGATCGCCGGCGACTGGCCGTGATCCTGGTGCATCACCACGGGGATGTGCGGGTAGGCTTCCACGGCCGCTTCGATCAGGTGGCGCAGGAAGTGCTCGCCGGCGTATTTACGCGCGCCGGCCGATGCCTGCATGATCACCGGGGCGTTGACCTCGTCGGCGGCCTGCATGATGGCCTGTACCTGTTCGAGGTTGTTCACGTTGAAGGCCGGCAGGCCGTAGCTGTTCTCGGCGGCGTGGTCCAGCAGCTGGCGCATGGAAACGAGTGGCATGTCTAACTCCTGAATGAAAAATTTTGGGGGGTTCTTATCGGGGATGTCCGGGCCGGCAGGTTCGCACCGCCAGGGTGCCGCGTCTGTCCGGCGCGCCACATCGCGCGCGCTTGTTCCTAAACCTTAACTGCCCACCCTCACGATCTTGAGGGTATTCGTGCCGCCCGGCTGCCCCATGGGCTCGCCGATGGTCAGCACGATGAAATCGCCCCGCTGCACCACGCCCTGGGCCAGCAGCAGCTCCTCGGCCTGCTCCAGCGCCTCGTCGCGGTCCGTGCTCGACTGGAGCGGCAGCGGCACCACGTTGCGGTAGAGCTGCATCTTGCGCTGGGAGGCCAGGTTCGGCGTCATGGCGTAGATCGGCACGTGAATCCGGTGGCGGCTCATCCACAGCGCGGTGGCGCCGGAATCGGTCAGCGCCGCGATGGCCTTCACTCCCAAATGATAGGCGGTGAACAGCGCACCCATGGCAATCGACTGGTCGATGCGCGAGAAGGTCTGGTTCAGGAAGTCGGTATCGAGCTGCACCACTTCGGACTTCTCGGCCTCCAGGCAGATGGCGGCCATGGCCTCGACGGTCTCCACCGGGAAGCGCCCGGCGGCGGTTTCGGCCGACGTCATCACCGCGTCGGTGCCGTCCAGCACCGCGTTGGCCACGTCGGACACCTCGGCGCGGGTCGGCACCGGGTTCACGATCATGCTTTCCATCATCTGCGTGGCGGTGATGGTCAGCTTGTTGGCCTCCCGCGCGAGGCGGATCATGCGCTTCTGCAGCGCCGGCACCGCCGCGTTGCCCACTTCCACGGCCAGGTCGCCCCGGGCCACCATGATGCCGTCGGACGCCTGGAGGATTTCCTCCAGCACGCCCGGGCGGATGGCCTCGGCCCGCTCGATCTTGGCGATCATGCGCGCCTTGTGGCCATGCGGCTGGCCGGCCACGGCGGCCAGCTGGCGCGCCATTTCCATGTCGGTGGCGTTCTTGGGGAAGCTCACGGCCACGTAGTCCGCGCCGAGGGCCATGGCGGTCTTGATGTCCTCCATGTCCTTGGCGGTCAGCGCCGGCGCCGAGAGCCCGCCGCCCTGGCGGTTGATGCCCTTGTTGTTCGAGAGATCGCCGCCCACGCGCACCGTGGTGAAGATCTCGCTGCCGATGACGCGGTCCACCACCAGCACGATCAGGCCGTCGTTGAGCAGCAGCACGTCGCCGGGGCCCACGTCGCGCGGCAGGTCCTGGTAGTCCAGCCCCACGCGCTCCTGGTTGCCGAGCGGGCAGGTGGCGTCCAGCACGAACGGATCGCCCGGCTTCAGCGTGACCTTGCCGTTCTCGAACTTGCCCACGCGGATCTTGGGGCCCTGCAGGTCGGCCATGATGGCCACCTCGCGGTGGCAGGCCGCCGCCGCCTCGCGCACCAGCGCGGCGCGGTCGATATGGTCCTGCGCGGTGCCGTGGGAGAAGTTCAGGCGCACCACGTCGACACCGGCGGCAATCATGCGGGTCAGCATGTCCAGCGTGCTGGACGCCGGGCCGATGGTGGCAACGATCTTGGTGGAACGAGTCATGCGGGCGGTTTCCTCAAAGGCTACTGGTACGGACAGGGGCGGCTCGGGAACGATCGGGCAAAAACAGGTGACAGGTAAATCAGGCCGCAGCGCGCTGCTGGAGCACTTCCAGCGCGGGCAGCGTCTTGCCTTCCAGGAACTCCAGGAAGGCGCCGCCGCCGGTGGAGATATAGCCCACGCGGTCGGCGATGTGGTACTTGGCGATGGCGGCCAGCGTGTCACCGCCGCCCGCGATCGAGAAACCCTTGGAATTGGCGATGGCCTCGGCCAGCACCTTGGTGCCGTTGCCGAACTGGTCGAACTCGAACACGCCCACCGGGCCGTTCCAGACGATGGTGCCGGCGGCCTGAAGCTGGTCCGCCAGCTGGGCGGCGGTCTTGGGGCCGATGTCGAGGATCATGTCGTCGTCGGTCACGTCCTTGACGTCCTTGACCGTGGCGGCGGCCGTGGCGCTGAATTCCTTGGCGCAGACCACGTCCACCGGAATCGGCACCGAGGCGCCACGGCGGGCCATGATGTCGATGATGGCCTGGGCGTCGCCAACCAGGTCGTGCTCGGCCAGCGACTTGCCGATCTTCAGGCCGGCGGCCAGCATGAAGGTGTTGGCGATGCCGCCGCCGACGATCAGCTGGTCCACCTTGTCCGCCAGGGACTTGAGGATGGTCAGCTTGGTGGAAACCTTGGAGCCGGCCACGATGGCGACCAGCGGGCGGGCCGGCTGGCCCAGCGCGCGGCCCAGCGCGTCGATCTCGGCCGCCAGCAGCGGGCCGGCACAGGCCACGGGTGCGTACTTGGCGATGCCGTGCGTGGTGGCCTCGGCGCGGTGCGCGGTGCCGAAGGCGTCGTTGACGTAGACATCGCACAGCTTGGCCATCTTCTGGGCCAGTTCATCGCTGTTCTTCTTCTCGCCCTTGTTGACGCGGCAGTTCTCGAGCAACACCACCTGGCCGGGCGCCACGTCCACGCCATCGACCCAGTTCTGCACCAGCCGCACGGGCTTGCCGAGCAGTTCGGACAGACGTTCGGCGATCGGGGCCAGCGAGTCCTCGGGCTTGAATTCACCCTCGGTCGGGCGGCCCAGGTGGGACGTCACCATCACGGCCGCGCCGGCCTTCAGGCAGGCCTCGATGGCCGGCACCGACGCACGGATGCGGGTGTCTTCCGTAATCTTGCCGGCATCATCCTGTGGCACGTTCAGATCGGCGCGGATAAACACGCGCTTGCCGGAGAGATTGCCTTGGGAGATGAGATCGGTGAGACGCAGGACAGAGGTCATGGCGAGTAGAAACGGGACTGGGCGGTACGCCAACAGCACGCGGCCGCGTTGGAAATCGGGGAAACCGGCATTTTACCTGATCGCCGTCACGGTTTTATGCGATTGGCCCTCGAAATGACGCCAACATCACTAATACCCACCCCGTGGGCGAAAGTGCCAGGAGCGCATCGGACTTCACTGCAAACCCCCTCGAAAGAAGGGTACAGGTATCTCTGGCGGGCTGCCCCGGTTGGGGTAATGTACGCCCTAATGTACTAAACGTATGCACCGCCAGACACGCATCGCAAAGGTCGCATATTTGGTACATCGCATCATCAGTTGCAGCCAGCGAGCCGGCATCGACCGGCAATAACAAAAAGCCATCCCACCCGACCCGCCCCGTTTCGAGGGCACCGGCGGCCGGATGGTCCATTGTCGTGAATGCAGGGGTAGATCCGATGGACCAAGCAAGCATGCACGGGGCAATCCGTGGGCTTTACGAAGGCATTCTGGACCCCGGCGCGTGGCACAAGAGCCTGTGCGCGCTGACCGATATGGCGGGTAGCGCACATGCGTCGATGATGGTGTGGGACACCGTGCGCGACCAGGTCACCGTGAACGAGATCGTCAATCCGGTGCCGGAACTGTTCACTGCGTACGAGAACGAGTACCAGGCCATCGATCCAGCCAAGATCTTCGCCCCCCGGCTGGTGCCCGGCGCCTGGTATATCGATGCACGCGACCTCGGCCCGCAGGCCATGGCGCGGCATCCGTTCTACTGCGACTTCTTCAACCGTTTCGACCTGCGCTCCTACGTGGCCTGCCTGGTGGAACGACAGCCCCACTACGAAGTGTATTTCTCGATGCAGCGCGCGTTGAGCCAGGACGCCTTCTCGGGCGAGGACACCCGCGCGCTCGACTGGGTGGTGCCGCATATGCGCAGCGCCATCGCCCTGCGCGAACGCACCATGGGGCTGTCCACGCTGGCGTCGGTGTCCGCGCGGCTGCTGGAGCGGCTCGCCTTCGCCGTGGCCGTCTACACGCCGGACCGCCACCTGCTGCTGGCCAATACCGCCGGCGAGCGCTGGGCGCGCCGGCTCGACCCCACTGGCAAGACCGGCGACTGGCGCCTCTCGCGCGGTTTTGCCGAGATGGTCCAGGCCGCCTGCCATCCCCACCAGCCGCAAGCCGCGCAGGCCGCGCGCGCCACCGACAAGACCGGCGCCATGGCCGAGGTGCTGGTCCTGCCCCTGCCGCCCTCCCACATCCTCGCCGCCTCCTGGCAGCAACCCGCCGCGCTGGTGGTGGTGCACGAGGCCGGCGCCCCATCCGTGCTGCTCGATACCGTGCTGCGCGACCTGTACGCGCTCACGCCGGCCGAGACGCGGCTGGCCACGCGGCTGGCCTGCGGCGAAGGACTACCCGAGGCGAGCCGACAGATGCGCATCCGCCACGAGACCGCGCGCACACAGCTCAAGTCCATCTTCCTGAAGACGGGCTGCGGCAGCCAGGCCCGCCTCACGCAGATGCTGACCCGGCTCGCCACCACGCTCGAGGGCGGCTAGCGCCCTCCCCTGCATCGCCCCTTGCCCCTGTCGCGCCCCCGCGGCAGGCATGCGAAGTCTTGACGCGCGCCCGCCTCACCGGAACCGGGCATACCTTCGCGCGCCACGCCGGACCCCAAGGCATGAACGACGGACAAATGCACGAGACCATTCGAAGTCTCTACCAAGGTGTTTTCGAAACGGGCGCCTGGCAGCGGAGCCTGGTCGCCCTGTGCGGCGCGAGCGGCAGTTCGCAGGCGTCGCTGATCGTACGCAACCGGGCGCTGGACCGCGTGGTGGTGACCCACGCCGTCGACTACAAGCCGGACGCCATGGAGGCCTACACCTCCCACTACTACCAGTTCGACCCGAGCCGGCCGTTCGCCGAGCGCCTTGGCGTGGGCGACTGGTATATCGACCATCGCGACGTGGGCGAGCAGGTCATGCGTGCCAGCCCGTTCTATGGCGAGTTCCTGCGCGACCTCAATATCGCGTCGGTCATGTCGTGCCTCATCGAGCGGCATCCCACCTACGAGATCTACCTGTCGCTGCAACGGCCGCTCGACGCCAATGTCTACGCGGAAGCGGATGCCCTGGCGCTGGACTGGGTGATTCCGCACCTGCGCGATGCCCTCGGCCTGCGCGAGCGCATGCAGGAGCTGGCCACGCGGGGGCGATTGTCGGAAGACATGCTGAACCGGCTGCCCTTCGAGGTGGTGGTGTTCGATCTGGCCGGCAAGCCGCTGTTCGCCAACCAGTCCGGCGAGCCGTGGGTGCGGCGCCTGATGCCGGCCGCCTTCTTCGGGCCGCGCGCCAGCGCGCCGACGGACAGCGCCTTCTGGCAGTTCTCGCGCCCGTTTCCCGAGGTGCTTCGCGCCGTGGCCGCGCCGGACACCCTGCAGGCCGCGCAGGCCATCCAGGCCGCCGGGCCGGATGGCCGCACCGCGCAGATCGTGACGCTGGCGCTGGCGCCGATGGCGCAGAGCCTGCCGGGCATGGAGACCCATACCGTGCTGGCCGCCATCCACGAACGCTATGGCACGCCGCGCGCCATGCCGGCCATCCTGCGCGACCTCTTCGGCCTCACGCCGGCGGAAACGCGGCTGGCCGCGCTGCTGACGCAGGGCGTTGGCCTGCCGGACGCGTGCGCGCAGCTCGGCATCAAGCGCGAAACCAGCCGCACGCAGGTCAAGTCGATCTTCAACAAGACCCGCACCAGCACGCAGGCGCAGCTGGCGCATCTGCTGACCCGGCTCAGCACGATGCTGACCGAGCCATCGCGCTATTAGTTAACAGTGGGGATCAGAAGGCTCAGGTGAGCAGCCGCAGCGCGGTGTACACCGCCATGCCGACCACGATCATCCCGACCATGCGGCGCGTGAACAGGTAGAACACCGTGGCGGCGATGCCGGCCATCAGCTTGGCGTTCATCGGCGAGATCGTGAAATGGCCCTGCCAGGTCATGAATTCCGGCACGATGATGGCCGCCAGCGCCGCCGCCGGGGCATAGCGCAGCGCGCGCTGGAGCCGGTCCGGCACGCTCACGCGCTCGCCGGCCATCAGGAACAGCGCCCGCGTGAGCACCGTCACCACGGCCATGCCGACGATGGCGATCCAGGTTTCGACGTGGCTCATGCCCGGTCTCCGGTCTGGGGTTCCGGCTGCGACTCGGATATCGCGCGGGCCCCGGCCTCGGCCTTGGCCTTGTCCTTCCGCGCGCGAATGCCGCGCAGCGTGGCGCGCGCGGCCAATTCGTCGCTGGCCATGCCGGCCGCCAGCGCGCCCACCACGGCCACCACCAGCGCCAGCCGGTACGGCAGGTCGAAGCACAGCAGCGCCAGCACGGCGGACACCACCACGGCCATCAGCGTGGAGCGCGAGTTGATCGTGGCGATCATCACCGGAATCAGCGCCATCACGCCGGCCAGCCCGAGGCCCCAGGCGTCCGGGAACACGCTGGCCAGCAGGATGCCGAGCAGCGACGAGACCTGCCAGGTGGCGCAGTTGACCAGCGCCATCCCCCAGAAATAGCCCTCCTTGCCCGGCGCGTAGCCCGGCTCGACGTACTTCTGCATGAAATAGACGAAGTGGAGGTCGCCGTTGAAGAAGCCCAGCACGGTGCGCCGGCCCAGCGGCAGGTAGCTGAAGTGCGGCTGGAGCGCCGCGCTGAAAATGACGAAGCGCAGGTTGACCACGGCGGCGGTCAGCCAGATGGTCCAGATCGGCAGGCCGGCCGCGAACAGCGGCAGTACGGCCAGCTGGGCGGAGCCGGCGTAGACCAGCAGCGACATGCCGATGGCCTCGGGCACGGTCAGCGCCGACTTGCTCATGGCCACCCCGGTGACCAGCCCCCACGAGAACACCGCGGGCAGGGAAGGCGCGAAATAGCGTGCGCCGTCGAGAAAACCGTTGCGCTCCACCTCGGCAAATCGATGCCAGAGGCGCAACCACACCGGGGACGACTGTCGGGGTGTCATAGCAGAGGGCGAGAAGGGTACGGCCAGCGCGGGGAGCGGGGCCGTCGGGGGCACCGCCGGCATCGCGCCGGCGGCAAAGCAGACATTATAGGCGCGTGCCCGCAGCAGGTAAGCGGTGGCTTAAAAGTGCACGGACCGAGTGTTGTTTCGTGGAGAATCGGGGCCCCGGCGCCCTCCTTCCTCACCCAGCCGCTATGCCGGGCGGCTCGTGGGCGCCAGCGGCGCGGCTTCGGCGGCAGGCGCGTTGGTCGGATCCATAGCCGGGTCCGTCTCGTCATCCCCGCCGCCGGCCTGTCCCAGATCGATGCCTGACGTCTCCGGCAGCAACGCCGCCGAGACCATCACCACCGCGTAGCCCACCCCGGCCACCATGGCGATGGCCAGCGCCAGCGAGGTCCGCCCGCTGTTGAGCCAGCCCACGGCGAGCGGAAAGAACGAGCCGATCACCCGGCCGAGGTTGTACGACACGCCATACCCCGTGGCGCGCACGGCACTTGGGTACGACTCCGAGATCGTCGCGCCAATCCCCGAGAACACGCCCTGCATCAGCACCCCGAGCGGGAAGCCGAGGAACAGCATCGACGTATTGCTGACCGGAATCACCATATAGATCATCGCCATGACGAAAGCGCCGGCGGCGAACGCCATATAGGTCACGCGGCGGCCCCAGCGGTCCGTGGCGTAGGCGCCGGCCACGTAGCCGACCAGCGAACCGAGGATGGTCACCGCCAGGTAGGAGCTGGTGCCGAACACGGACAGCCCCCGCTCGGTCTTCAGGAAGGTGGGCAGCCAGGTGGCGATGGCGTAGTAGGCGCCCAGCATGCCGCCCGACAGCAGGCTGCACAGCACGGTCTTGCGCAGCAGCGGCGCGCGGAACACGCGCGCGAGATCGGCCCCCGGCGAGACCTTGCCGCGTGCGGCCCGGCTCTTGAGGAAGACTTCCGGCTCCTGCAGGTTGCGGCGCAGGTAGATCACCACCAGCGCCGGCAGGATGCCGAGGAAGAAGCAGACGCGCCACGCCGTTTCCGGCTCGAACAGGTTGAACGTGATGGCGTAGGCGATGGCCGCCCCGCCCCAGCCGAACGAATAGCTGCTGGCGGTGAAGCCCGAGTACTTGCCGCGATGGGCCGGATTGCGGATCAGCTCGGTCACCAGCACCATGCACAGCGACGATTCGCCGCCGAAGCCCAGCCCCTGGAGCATGCGGAACACCAGCAACTGCTCGGGCGAATTCGCCATGCCGCAGAGGAAGCACGACACCGCGAACACGATGATGGTCCAGCGCAGCACGCGCACGCGGCCGAAGCGGTCCGCCAGCAGCCCGGCGCCCACCGCGCCAACCAGCGACGAGACCAGCGTCCAGGTGACGATGGCGCCCGCCATCGACTTGCTCATGCCCCACTGCGCCAGCAGCGTGGAGATGAGGAAGGAATAGATCATGAAGTCGAACACATCGACCGCATGACCGAGAAACGCGCCGTAGAACCCCTTGCGCTCGGCGCGCGACAGCTCCTTGAACCAGTCCATCATGATGGTTTCCTCCCAGTCTTCCGTTGTTATCGATCGATGCCGGCCGATGCCAGCCCGCGCGGCGGTTGGTAGCCGTAGCCGGCGGCCTCCAGCAATTGGGCGAAGCGCAGCGAGGTGAGATCGCCCCAGCGCCGCGCCACGATCTGCACGCCGCACGGCAGGCCGTCCCCCGCCGGGCCGATCGGCGCCACCGTGGACGGCAACCCGCACAGCCCCGAATGGCCGGCCCAGAACAGTTGCGTGGTCAGCGGCATCGGCTGGCCGTTCACCGGCAGCGTGCGCTGCCACGGCTCGCCGGCTTCGTCGAGCGGGAACGCGGTGGTGGCGGCGGCCGGGCACAGCAGCACGTCGTAATCGGCGAAGAAGCGGCGCCAGCTTTCGGCAAAACGGTCGCGCGCGGCCTGCAGGCGGAGCCAGTCGCGATGGGTCAGCGTGGCGCCGGTGAACTGCAGCGTGGCGTAGTCGTCACCCGCATCGGGCTGGGTGCGGGCCAGCGCGTCGGCGAAGGCGGCGTCATCCATATAGACGGCGGTCGTGGCGCGCAGCAGCAGCACATAGGTGCGCCACAGCGCGGCGGCGTCGAAGTCCGGGCGCACGTGCCAGTCCACCTTGGCGCCCTGCCCGGCCAGCCAGTGGCCGAGCGCCTCGATGGGCTGGCTGACGGTGGCATCGACATCGGCCAGCGGATGCGTCGGCAGCACCGCCACGCGGAAGTCGGCCAGACGCTGGTGCGGGCAGACCGGCAGGTCCAGCCGCCAGGCGGGCGCGAGGTCCACGTCCGAGCCGGCGATGGCGCGCAGCACCATTTCGAGGTCGCGCGCGCTGCGGGCGACCGGGCCGGCCACGTTGATGTCCTGCTCGGCAAACCCGGCCGGCGCGTTGCCGTGGCCGCGCAGCGGCACCAGCCCGTGACTGCTCTTGTGCGAGAACACGCCGCAGTAGTGCGCCGGGTTGCGCAACGACGAGCCGATATCGGAGCCCACATCGAAAAAGCTCATGCCGGCGCAGACCGCCGCCGCGCTGCCGCCCGAGGAACCGCCGGGCGTGCGCGTCGGATCGTGCGGATTGCGCGTGGTGCCGTAGATCGCGTTGTAGCTCTGCCAGTCGCGCAGGCCCAGCGGCACATTGGTCTTGCCGAGCAGGATCGCGCCCTGCGCGCGCAGGCGCTGCACCACCACGGCGTCGCGCTCGGCACGATGATCGGCGCGCGCCGGGCTGCCGCAGGTGGTGGGCCAGCCGGCCACGTCGAACGATTCCTTGATCGAGAACGGCACGCCGTCCAGCGGCCCGAGCGCCGCGCCGGCCTGCCGGCGGCGGTCGCTCTCACGGGCTGCGGTGTGCGCGGCATCGAAGTCTGGCAGGACAAGGGCGTTGATCGTCGCATGATGGGCGACCCACGCGGCGTGGCAGGACGCGACCAGCGCCTGCGCGGTGGTCTCGCCACGGGCAAGCCGGTCGGCAGCTACCCAGATCGGCAAAAAGCAGTCGTCCAGCCGGCCAGGGTCGGCCGGTGGCAGGTCAGGCAGGGTCACGTGCGCTCCGTGTGTTGTCTTGGGCCGGCGCGTGGGCGCGGCGGCCTGAGGGGGCTTATCGATACGGCGGCGGATACAGCAATCGGTATACTATATTCACAAATCCAAAATTCACAAGGCAGTATTTGTGCCAAGGTGATTTGCACCGCAACAAGGCAGGATGCGGCTTTTCGGGGGATGGGCGCATGCGGGCGCGTGTGCGCTGCACCATCATCGGGAGCGCTTTGGTATACCGTTTGGTGCGAGAGGAGATTAGCGCCGCAGCAGGCCGACCAGTTCGTCGATGTCGGGCAAGGCGGCGGCGCGGCCCGTGGCTTCGCCATCGGTGGCGTCGAGCACGCCGTCCGCCAGGGCGCGCTTGCCTTGGTGGAGGTCCACGATCCGTTCCTCGATGGTCCCGGCGGTAATCAGCCGGTAGACCGTGACCGGCCGCTGCTGGCCGATGCGGTGCGCGCGGCCCATCGCCTGATCCTCGGCGGCGGGATTCCACCAGGGGTCGGCAATCACGATGTAGTCGGCCGCCGTCAGGTTCAGGCCGAAGCCGCCGGCCTTCAGGCTGATCAGGAAGACATCGCCCGCCCCACCCTGGAACGCGGCCACGCGGCGCGTGCGTTCGCCGGCCAGCGTGGCGCCGTCCAGGTACTGGTAGGCCAGTCCCGCCTCATCCAGCGCGCGCCGCATCAACTGGAGGAAATCGACGAACTGGCTGAACACCAGCGTCTTGTGGCCGTTGGCGGCCAGCGTGGCGGCCAGTTCGGCGAAGGCGCGCACCTTGGCGCCCGGCGCGGCCACCTCGGGCGTGGCCAGACGCGGGTCGCACGCGGCGCGGCGCATGCGCATCAGTTGGGCCAGCACGTGGATGCGGGCGTCGGGTTCGGCCGGCGCTGCCGGCTGTGCCTTGCGGCCCTTCCTGGCGGGCGGCCGTAGCAGCGCGCCCTCGGCCTCGGACAGCGCCTGACGGCGCAGGGCCTCGTAGTGGGCGGCCTCAGCCGGCTCGGGCTCCACGCGGATCACGAGTTCGGTGCGCGGCGGCAGTTCGTCCAGCACCTGCGCCTTGGTCCGCCGCAGCACGAACGGCGCGATCATGCGCCGCAGCCGCACGCGCGGCTCCCGCGCGCCATTGCGCTCGATCGGGTTGGCGAAGTGTTCGTTGAAGCGGACCAGCGACCCGAGCAGCCCCGGGTTGCAGAACCGCATCACGGCCCAGAGTTCGGACAGCCGGTTCTCGATCGGCGTGCCGGAAAGCGCCACGCGGCAGTCGGCGGCCAGCGCAAACATGGCCTGCGCGCGGCGCGAGGACGGATTCTTGATCGATTGCGCCTCGTCGGCGATCACCGTGTGCCAGCGCCGCGCGCCGAAATCCTTGCGCGCCTGCTGGAGCAGTTGGTACGAGACGATCACGAGGTCATGGGCGCCGGCCTGCTCGACGATGGCCACGCGGTCCCCCTCGGCATAGAGATGGACGTTGAGCGTGGGGGCGAAGCGGCGCGCCTCGGCGGCCCAGTTGCCGCACACCGAGGTCGGCGCCACGACCAGCGCCGCGCCGTCGGCAGCACGCGCCAGCAGCAGCGCGAGCGACTGGAGCGTCTTGCCCAGCCCCATGTCATCGGCCAGACAGGCGCCGAAACCGGCCTCGGCCAGCGCCATCATCCAGCGGTAGCCTTCTTCCTGATAAGGACGCAGTTCGGTCGCCAGCGTGGCGGGCACGGCGGCGTCCGCCTCCCGCGCGGCCCGCAGCCGGCGCACGCGGGTGCGGAAGTGCGCATCCGGGTCCACGCCGGCGCCGGCCAGCACGTCGTCCAGCCAGGGCGCGGCCACCAGCGGCACGCGGATGCCATCGCGCATGGCATCCCCCACCCCGGCGAGGTCGCGCAGGCGGGCGCGCAACTGCCCGGTCAGCGCCACGTAGACGCCCTGCCCCATCGGCATGAACCGCCCGGCGTGGCCGTGCGCCCAGGCCACCAGCTTCTCGAGCGACATCACCAGCCCCTCGGCCACGCGCAGATGGCCGACGAGCTTGAACCACTCGCTGCCGGTTTCCACGCTGACGGCCAGTTGCGGGAGGTCGGCCGGCAGCAGGCGGATCTCGCGGCCACGCGGCCATTCGAGGTCGATCACGCCGGCAAGGCCGGGCAGCATCTCCACGGCGGTCAGGGCGTCTTCGGGATCGTCCAGCGTCCAGGTGTATTCGCCGCCGGGCGGCGAGGATTCGACCAGGAACGGCAGCGCGGCGAAGACTTCGGCCACGTGGGCCAGCTCGGCGTCCAGGTCGCGCTCGGTGGCCATCGCTTCGCCGGCGACGGTCGCCATCAGCTGCGCGCGGCCCGCGCCGGGCGCCAGCCGGGGCCCCATCGGGCCCAGCGGCGTGACCACCAGCCGCAGGCCGATGCCGCGCCCCACCGGCGCCACTTCGGCGCGCAGGCGGGTTTCCGGCTCGCGCAGGCGGGCTTCGCCCGAACTGTCGGCATGGATCTGGAAATGGCCGGCCAGCGCGCGCAGCGTGGTGTCCAGCCGGGCGTGGGCGTCGGCGGGCACGGCCAGCCCATCGGCAATCAGGCGGGCGGCCTGCTGCTGTGCGGCGGAGAAGCGGATCACGCGGAGGCGGCGTGGGCCGTCCTGGAGCACCGTGATCTGGCGCAGCGCCTCGGCTTCCTCACGCGCGGCAGGGGGCAGCAAGTCTTCCATGGCGGGCGCGGGACGCAGCGGGGGGGCGATGCGGAGCACGTAGCGGTCGCCGCCGTTGCCAACCTCCCGGACCGCTTCCAGCGTGGGCGCGGCCTCGGTGACCTCCATCGGCACAGTCGGCGCGTGGGACAGCACCACCCCGGGGTGCCCGACCAGCGCCATCACGGCGGCGGCGCGGTCCAGCACATGGCGGCGGTTGCGCGAGCGGTCGCGGCGGATGGCCCGGGCCACGCGGGCGTCCCACGGCGCCAGGGTGTCGTCCTCGGCTACCCGCGCCAGCGGGATCGGCCGGGGCTTGCCCCAGCCGCGCGGGCCGTAGGCCTGCTCCAGCGGCTCCACCAGTCCCGGCACCCCATCGGCATCGACGGTCAGCGCCCACAACAGGCGGCGCCGGCCGCCCTCGACAGGGGCTTCCGCGCCGGCCAGCGCGGCCAGTTCGCCCAGCGCTTCCTGCCAGCGGTGATCGTCGTCGGGGGTGGTGGGGAGCGCGGACAAGGGCAAAAGGGGTAAAAAGAGAGGCCGGGAGGATCGGAACGGCGATTGTAGTCCCCCCGCCCGGCCGCGTTGGCACATCAGGGCGCGCGGCTTACAATGGCGGCCTTGTGACATTTCTGGTGCAGAGGGAGACAACCATGTCGATGGCGGATCGCGACGGCAAGATCTGGATGGACGGCAAGCTGATTGAGTGGCGCGATGCCAAGATTCACGTCCTGACGCACACCCTGCACTACGGCATGGGCGTATTCGAGGGCGTGCGCGCCTACAAGACGCCGGCCGGCACCGCGATTTTCCGCCTCAAGGAGCACACGCGCCGCCTGTTCAACTCGGCCAAGATCTTCCAGATGGCCATGCCGTTCGACGAAGCGACGCTCGAGGCCGCCCAGCGCGAGGTGGTGCGGGCCAACAATCTCGAGTCGTGCTACATCCGCCCGCTGGTCTGGATCGGCTCCGAGAAGCTCGGCGTGTCCGCCAAGGGCAACACCATCCACGTGGCCATCGCCGCCTGGCCGTGGGGCGCCTATCTGGGCGAAGAGGGGCTGGAGCGCGGCATCCGCGTCAAGACCTCGTCGTTCACGCGCCACCATGTGAATGTGTCGCTGGTGCGCGCCAAGGCGAGCGGCTACTACATCAACTCGATCCTGGCCAACCAGGAGGCCACCGGCCTCGGCTACGACGAGGCGCTGCTGCTCGACACCGACGGCTACGTGAGCGAGGGCTCGGGCGAGAACGTGTTCATCGTGCGCAATGGCGTGATCTACACCCCGGACCTGGCCTCGTGCCTGGACGGCATCACCCGTGACGCCACGCTGACCATTGCCCGCGACCTCGGCATCGAGGTGCGCGAAAAGCGCATCACGCGCGACGAAATGTACTGCGCCGACGAAGCGTTCTTCACCGGCACCGCCGCCGAAGTCACGCCGATCCGCGAACTGGACGACCGCGTCATCGGCGAAGGCCGTCGCGGCCCGGTTACCCAGCGCATCCAGGAAGCGTTCTTTGCCGCCGTGGGCGGCACGGACGAGAAGTACAAGAAGTGGCTGACGCTGGTCTGAGCACCGGCGCCATCCCGATCATTTAAAACAAGCCAGTCACCCTGCAAGCCAAACGCAACACCATGACGCAAACCGCATCCGTCGTCGAAATCGGCGCTGAAGACATGCCCCTCCACTGCCCCACGGGGAACACCCCGACGTGGAACTACCATCCCCGCGTGTTCCTGGACGTGGCCGACACCGGCGAGGTGAAATGCCCGTACTGCGGCACCGTGTACAAGCTCAAGCCGGGCACCGTGCTGAAGGGCCACCACTGAGATCGCGTCCGAGGCACGCGGCCCACGCCGCGCGCCGCCGCACCCCCCTCCCGCCCCGGGCCGCGTTGCGCCCCGGGGCGTTGGCATGTCCGGGCCACGCATCACCCACAATATGAAAAAAGCCCTCGTCATCGCCCCAAACTGGATCGGCGACGCGCTGATGGCGCAGCCGCTGTTCGCGCTGCTCAAGGCGCGCCATCCCCGCATGGTCATCGACGCCCTCGCCCCGAAATGGGTGGCGCCGGTGCTCGCACGCATGCCCGAGATCGGCACCGTGTTCCCGAGCGATCTCGCGCACGGCAAGCTGCAGCTCTCGGCCCGGCTGATGTTCGCGCAGCAGCTCAAGCATGAGGGCTACGACGTGGCCTATGTGCTGCCGAATTCACTCAAATCGTCGCTGATTCCGTTCCTGGCCGGCATTCCGCTGCGCATCGGCTATCGCGGCGAGGCGCGCTTCGGCATGCTCAACGTGCGCCACGCCAATCCGCCGCGCGACAAGCGCCCGCCGATGGTGGAGCACTACGCACGGCTGGCCCTCAAGCCCGGCGGGCGCCTGCCCGAGCACATCCCCGATCCGCAGCTGCGCGTGAAGCCCGAGCGCATGGCCGCCACGGCCGAGCGCTTCGGCATCGCGCCGCAGACCCGGGTGATCGCCTTCTGCCCCGGCGCGGAGTTCGGCCCGGCCAAGCGCTGGCCGGCCGCGCACTTCGCCGAACTGGCGCAGATGCTGCGCCGCTCGTTCCCGTATGCGCAGATCATCACGCTCGGCTCGGCCAAGGATGCCGAGATCGCGGCGGAGATCGTCGCCGGAGCGCCGTTCGTGCGCAACCTGTGCGGCCAGACCTCGCTGGACGACGCGGTGGACTTGCTCGCCCTGTCCGAAGCCGCCGTCTGCAACGACTCCGGCCTGATGCACGTGACCGCCGCACTGAACCGGCCCCAGGTGGCCGTTTTCGGCTCCAGCGACCCGCGCCACACGCCCCCGCTGTCACAGGCTGCGAGTATCATGTGGCTGCAACTCGAGTGCAGCCCCTGCTTCAAACGCGAGTGCCCGCTGGGCCACCTGCGCTGCCTGAAGGACATCGAACCCGAAATGGTGTTCGTCGAGTTGCGCAAGCTCCTGCATCGACCCTGACCACGCCAACATGCCCCGTTTCGCCCGACTGTTCGATTCCGCCGAAGACATCGTCGATGCCTTCCGCGAAGCCATGAAACTGCGCGATGCCGATGGCGCGCTGCGCCTCTGGCTGGACGAGGATTCGGTCACGTGCGTGATGCCCGACGGCCAGCGCCTGATCGGCCACGACCATCTGCGCCAGGCCTTCATGCTGCTGCTGGAGGAACAGCCGGTGCTGATCGACGCCATCGAGACCAGCAGCCATGCCTCGCTCGGCGTGTCGATCTTCGACGTGACCGAGGCGCTGCGCTTTGGCGCGGACCGCGTGGAAGCGGACCTCTACGTGCACACCACCTACGTGCTGATGCAGAACCACGAGGGCTGGCGCCTGGCCCACATCCACTGCAGCCCGGCCAACGCGGTGCAGGTAGCCGCCGTGGCCGCCGCCCCGGGCCAGGCGCTGCACTGACCACTTCGACGTGATGGGCCTGAAGCTGGGCGCCCCCTTCGGCGAGACCTTCCACACGCCGTGGTGGCTGCGCGGCGGCCATGCCCAGACCATCCTCGCGGCCCGCTTCACGCGGCACCGGCGCGTCACGTTCCGGCGCGAACGCTGGGACACCCCCGATGGCGACTTCATCGACGTCGACTGGACCACGCACCCGGTAGCGCCGGGCGCCCCGCTGGTGGTGATGTTCCACGGCCTCGAGGGCGACTCGAACAGCCACTACGCCCAAACCCTGATGGACGCGCTGCGCGCACGCGGCTGGCAGGGCGCCATTCCACATTTCCGGGGCTGCTCGGGCGAGCTGAACCGCGCGCCGCGCTTTTATCATTCGGGCGATTCCGCCGAGATCCGCTGGGTGCTGGAGCGGCTGCGCCAACGGGTGCAGCCCGGACGGGCGGAAGGACAGCGCATGCTGGCAGTCGGCATCTCGCTCGGCGGCAATGCCCTGCTGCGCTATCTGGGCGAGGAAGGCCACGGCGCGCGCTTCCTCTCGGCGGCGGCGGCCATCTCGGCCCCGCTCGACCTCGCGGCCGGCGGCGCGGCGCTCTCCCAGGGCTTCAACCTGATCTATACCCGGATGTTCCTGCAGACGCTGAAGCGCAAGTCGCTGGCCAAGCTCGACCAGTTTCCGGGCCTGTTCGACCGCGCGACGATGCTGGCGAGCCGCGACCTCTACGCGTTCGACAACGTGGTCACCGCGCCGCTGCACGGCTTCCGCGATACCGACGACTACTGGATGCGCGCCGCCAGCAAGCCGGTGCTGGGCGAGGTCCGCATTCCCACGCTGGTGCTGAACGCGCGCAACGACCCCTTCCTGCCCGGCCAGCACCTGCCGAGCCAGGCCGAGGTCAGCCCCGACGTGCTGCTGGAGCAGCCCGCGCACGGCGGCCACGTCGGCTTCATGACGCCCCGCGCCGGCGTGCTGGGCCACCTGCCGCTATTCCCGGTGGCGGGCCATATCGAATGGCTGCCCACGCGCATCCTCGACTACTTCGACAGCGTGGGTGGAACGCGCCAGACGGCGTAGGAGACAACCATGGATGACATCGTCAAGCAGGCGATGGCCCGCTGGCCCAACGTGCCGAACGCGTACGGATGGCTGGCGCTGGACCGGCGCGGGCAATGGCGCCTGCGCAACGAGTTCGCCCAGGAGCACGGGCTGTCCGGCGACCCGATCCGCCACGAGGCGCTGATCCACTTCATCGAACGCAACTACACCCACGACGCGCGCGGCGCCTGGTTCTTCCAGAACGGACCGCAGCGGGTGTTCGTCTCGCTCGGCTACGCGCCGTGGATCGTGCGGATGCACGACGGCGCGCTGGCCACCACCACCGGGCGGCCGTTCAGCGTGACGGCCTGCCATGCCGACGAGCACGGCAACGTGGTGCTGGCGGGGACGGTGGAAGGTCTGGGGGATGGGGACGGAGATGGCGCGCCGGTGCAGGCCGCGCTGCTGCACGACCATGACCTCGATGCCTTCAGCAGCGCCTGCACCTGGCATGGCGAGGGGTGCGGTGCGGCGCTGGGGGTGTTCCATCACGCCGGGCGCGATTTCGACATCGAACCGATTGCCGAGGACGAGGTGCCGACGCGCTTCGGCTTCGTGCGAACACCTGCACCCGCGCCGGAAGCCGAAGCTGGCTGAGGCCAAGCCTCAGTTCGGCATGCCCTTGTTGTCCTGCTTCTCCTCGCGGAACTGAAGCTGCAGCTGGTGCAGCCGCGCATCGACCTCGGACAGCGAGTAGAAATCGCCATCATTGGCCTTGCGGGCGATCTGCAACTGCTCGATGGCCGCCTGGTAGGACCCGTCCATCGCGTACTTCTCGGCCAGCGCCTGATGCTGCTGCAGCCGCTTGCCCTGCGCCGCGTAGGCGCGTGCGAGCAATTCCCACCATTCGGCGCGCGCCGATTCCTCGCGCGTGCGGGCGCGCAGGAAGGTCACGGCGTCGTTGAGCTTGCCGGCGGCGACCAGTGAATCGGCATAGGTCAACGCCACGGCATGGGAGAGCGGGAACGCGCGCAGCGTGGTGGTGGCCTGCGCCAGCGCGTCCTGCGGACGGCCCTGGGCGCGCGCCAGCTCGATCGCCATGACATCCAGCATCGGACTGCCCGAGGTGGCGGATGGAATCGTGCCATAGAGCCGGCGCGCCTCGGCCAGCGCCCGGTCGGCATCCGCGTAGCGGCCCAGCCGCTGGTTGGCGAAGGCGATGCCGTAATAGATCGCCGGCTGCCGCACCGGCGAGGCGTTCGCCACTTGCGACTGGAACGTCTCCAGCACGTTGCGCTGGTCGTTGGGGGTGGTGGCCTGAATCACGCGCGCCCGCGCCCGGGCGAACTCGTACTCGGGCGTGTTGCCGACCTTGCGGGCGGTCACGTGGCGCACGCGGTCCTGCATGTCGGCGATCCGCTCGGAGGTCAGCGGGTGGGTGCGCACATAGGCCGGGATCGAGTTGTCCGAGATGCCGGTCACGCGCTGCAGCCGCGAGAAGAAATCGGGCATGCCCTGCGGGTCGAAGCCGGCAGCGGTCATGATCTGGAAGCCGACGCGGTCAGCCTCGCGCTCGGCCCCGCGCGAGAAGGACAGCTGGTTGGCCACGGCCGCGCCCTGCCCGCCCATCGCCAGCGCCGCCGCTGCATCGCCGCTCTTGGTGGCCGCCAGCCCGGCCAGCACCATCGACGCCAGCGCGATCCACATCGACTCATCCTGCTTGGTGATGCCGCGCGCGATATGGCGCTGCATCACGTGGCCGATTTCATGGCCGAGCACGGAGGCAAGTTCCGATTCGGTCTCGGACTGGACCAGCAGCCCGGTATGCACGCCGATATAGCCGCCCGGCAGCGCGAAGGCGTTGATCGAGCGGTCCCGCACGCCAAACAGTTCGAAGCCGGTGGCGAAGGTGCCCGCGCCATTCGAACCGGCCACGTTCTGGCGGCGCGCGGCCTGCACCAGCCGGTAGCCGAGCGCGTTCAGGTAATCGTTGAGCAGCGCGTCCGAGACATAGTCGGTATCGCGGCGGATATCCCGCATGATCCGGTCGCCCAGCCGCCGCTCCATGTCCGGCGACAGCGATGCCGTGGACGGGTCGCCGAGGTCCGGGAGCTGCAGGCTGCCGCCCTCCACCACCGGGTTATTGGTCCGCAATCCGAATTCGGATTTCTGACCCGCCCTGACACTGCGGTTGAGATTGTCGTAGACCTGATCGCTGGCGTCGGGCACCAGCTCCGTAGTGGGCGCCGGCTGCTGCGAGGACGGCGCCAGCCGCGCGGCGGGCACGGTCAAGCCCTGCGGCCAGGCCGGCGCGGCCATGGTCAGCACGAGGGCGGCGGCCACGGCACGGGCAAGTGACGCGCGCATGGCGGGGGCGGCCAAAGCAGCGGGAGCGGTGTCGGCGGCGCGCGCCGGAGCGGGCAGGCGGCGGCGCCAGGAGGTCTTGGGCATATTGCTATGATAGCGGCCTCCGCCGCGCGTTCCCAATCCGGCAGACCCCTTGCCCCGCGTTGTTTCTCCGGATTGCGACGGGCGCTATTTCATCCCTCGAATTCTGACGCCATGAGCCAACTCACCCACTTCGACGCCGCCGGACAAGCCCATATGGTCGATGTCGGCAACAAGGCCAGCACCCATCGCGTGGCGGTGGCCACCGGCACCATCACCATGCAGCCGGATACCTTCGCGCTGGTGCGCGACGGCACCGCCAAGAAGGGCGACGTGCTCGGCATCGCCCGGGTGGCCGCGATCATGGCGACCAAGCGCACCTCCGACCTGATCCCCCTCTGCCATCCCATCGGCCTGACCAAGGTGGCGGTCGATTTCGCGCTGGACGAACCGAGTTCCACCATCGCCTGCGTGGTACGCACCGAAACCCACGGCCAGACCGGGGTGGAGATGGAGGCGCTGACCGGCGTGCAGGTGGCCCTGCTGACCATCTATGACATGTGCAAGGCGGTGGACCGGGGGATGGTGATGGGCAACGTGAAGCTGCTGGAAAAGCATGGCGGGAAGTCGGGGGATTGGGTGGCGGGCTGATTTGTCGCCCCGTGTCTCCCGTTGTCCCCCGTTGTCCCGCCCGTAATAAAGGTAACGCCGCATTTCCAAGCCCCCCGCGCCGGCGCCACTTCCGGAAAATTGGTATTGAATTACCAGCAAGGCCCGGCGCCGCCCGTCCACGGATCGGGCGGGTCGAGCGTTGAGGGTTAGGTAACAGGTCACAACGCCGGAAACGCCGCTTTCGGGATGTCGCCGGCACGCATGCAGCACATTGGGTAGGGGTACACATCATGAACGGGCGCAAGCTTTGCCAGATCGCCCTGGCTTTCGCGGCGGTGGCCTCGGCCGCTGTCAGCACGTCGGCCATGGCCGGCGGCCACTACCACGGGGGGCGCGCGCGCGTCGGCGTGGGCGTCTACGTGGGACCGGGCTGGGGAGGATGGGGACCCGGCTGGGGTCCAGGCTGGGGGCCCGGTTGGGGACCCTATGCCTATGGCCCCTACTACGGGCCCGGCTACTATCCGCCCGCCGTCGTCGCGGTGCCGGCGCCGAATCCGCCGCAGTACATCGAACAGGGCGCGGATGGCAATCCAGTGCCCGCGCCATCGGCCAGCGGCGCGCCGAATGACTCGCCCAACGCCTGGTGGTACCACTGCGATTCGCCCGAGGGCTTCTACCCGTACGTCCGCGAGTGTCCCACCGGCTGGCAGCGGGTGCCGCCGACGCCGTCTTCGTCCACCACGCCGCAGGGCCGTGTTCCGGGAGCGACGTCATGAATCCGCGCATCCTTCCCCTGTTGCTGGCGGGCACGCTGGGCCTTGGCGCCTGCGCGGTCATGCCGTCCGGCCCGAGCGTGATGGCGCTGCCGGGCACCGGCAAGACCTTCGACCAATTCCGTGGGGATGACTACAACTGCCGCCAGTTCGCATTCGGTCAGGTGGGCGGCGTAAGCGCCCAGCAGGCATCGAACACGGCCGCCGTGGGCAGCGCGGCCATCGGCACGGCACTCGGCGCAGCGGCCGGGGCGGCCTTCGACGGCGGTTCGGGCGCGGCCATCGGCGCCGGCGTGGGCCTGCTCACTGGCGCCGCCGTGGGGGCCGGGAACTCGTATAACGCGGGATATGGCTCGCAACGGCAGTACGACGCCGCCTACGTCCAGTGCATGTACGCCAGCGGCAACCGCGTGCCGGTCTACGGGCAGATGGTGTCCACGCCGCGCGCCACCAGCTACGCGGCGCCGCCGTCGAACTACCAGCCCTACTATCCTCCGCCCCCGCCGCCCGGTTACGTGCGCTGACGGCTTCGGCCCTGGCTGGGTTTCGGCTCAGCCGTGGCCCTGCCGGGCGCGTACGCGCACCCAGGCGCAGAAGTCGCGCGGACGGTGCGCGTCGGCCATTTCCTCACAGGCGTTGTCCAGCGTGTTGAACTGCGCGGCTTCGTCGCCCTGATAGTAATAGCGCAGGCGATCCATCCACAGCCGCGCGCGCTCCGGCTGGCCGGTCAGCGCCAGCAGCCACGCGGTGCGGCCGATCAGGTTCGGGGTGGGCAGCAGGTGCAGCGCGTCGAGGTGCGCGGGTAGCAATTCAACGGCATTCTGGGCGGTGATGACAGTCCGCTCGACGGCTTCCGAGGCGGCGTGCTGGCGGAACCAGTGGCGCGGCATCGGCAGGCCATCGCGCCGTTCATCGCTCGCATACTCGCGCGCCTCCACGCGACGGTAGTCCTGCCAGAGCGTGGTCAGGATGATGGCCGAGAGCGCGACGAAGGCGATGCCGATGCCCATCGCCGCCGGCTTGGGGAGGCGCAGTTTGCCGAAGCCGGACGGCTCCAGCCATCCCAGCAGGAAGCAGAACGGCAGGAAGAAGTAGAGGTAATGGAGCGGGTATTCGAGCATCGAATGCGCGCCGACCATCGCCAGCCAGAGCAGGATCACCACGGTCTGCGGCCGCTCCGCCGACGCCGCGCGCCACAGGCGGTGACGCACCACGCGCCACAGCCACGCCAGCAGCAGCACCCCGACGCCCGCCGTCCCCATCAAGCCGGTCTTTGCCAGCAGATCGAGCACGGCGTTGTGGGCGTGCAGGGACATCTCGGCCGTCACGCGCAGTTGCGACATCTGCTGGAACTGCGCCCAGCCGAACTCCCCGTAACCCACGCCGAGCAGCGGATGCGATCGGAACATGGCGATGGCATGCGCCCACAGCGCGCCGCGTGCCGAGACCTGATCGCCGGCCTTCAGTTGCGCGACGGTATCGAACAATCGCCAATCGAATGCCTGCCCGGCGCTCTTGATGACCGGCTGCAGCACCACGATGCCGACGACCAACAGCACGGCAGCGAGCACCAAACCGGGCGGGCGCGCCATCGGATTCGGCCCGCGCCGGGCGCCGCGCACCATGGCGGCGGCGATCAGGGCGTAGATGGCGGCCAGCCCAACGTGGACAAGACCGGTGCGCGAGCCGGTCAGCGCGATGCCCGACTCGAGCAGCAGCACGGCGGCCAGCCACGCCGCAAACCCGAGCCGCGCCCGCCGTGCCAGCCAGATCGCGGCAACGAGGCCAAAACCGTGGATCGTCGCCTGATGGTTGGGCTGGTTCAGGTTGCCCCACAGCCGGCGGTTGGTGTCGTAGAAATATTCCGAAACAAGGCCGAACATCTGGTCTTCCATATGGAAGACCTGGATCCACTGGGCCAACGTGCCGAGCAGCCCGGCGACGAGGAAGGTAATGGCGAGGGCATCGACAATCTCGGCCCGTTCCTCGGTGGAAAACCCCTGCCCGAGACGCCACGCGGCGACCATCATGGCCGCGCCGAGGGCGAGGACGATCTGGGTGGTGAAGCGGCTGCCCGTGATATCGGCCATGCCGGCGGCAGACTGGACGAGCGTCGTCAGAATCAGCCAGAGCGGCAGCAGGACGATCCAAGGGACTTGGGGGGTGTCCGCCGAGCGCCGAAAGGCCAGCAGGCAGACCAACGCAACACCGAGCACCCCGGCCGTCCATTCGCCATAGAAGGTGGCGAGCGGAAGCGTGTGCTTAGAGACCAGCAGCGGGAGGGTAAAGGCGGCGACAATCGCCGACCCCGGAAGCAAAGCCCTGGATGGCGGCATGCGGGCGCGAGGGGAAGGAAAGGCGCCATGATAGCGTGGCGGCTTGGGGAAGCAGGAAAAGAAAAAGCGCCCGAAGGCGCTTTTTCAGACATCAGCATCAGGCGAGGGAAAGGCTCGCTGAGTACTTGGAATTAGGTCGCGACGCCAATCGGGCAACCTGCCGGTGCGTACGAAGCCTTCCAGCCAGCGCCGGTGCCGGCCGTCACGTAGCAGCGCCACGTACCCGTATCCAGGCGTTGCCAGTTGACCGTTGCCCCGGCCACGGACGGGCTCGCATTATTGCCCAGCGTAGCGGTCCAAATGAAGGCGCCCGTGTTCACATTAGCGGGCACCCCCGGATTGGCGTAGAGATTGGACGAAACAAAACCAATGTCCTCCACGGCAGCAACCGCGGCGCCGTTGCTCAGACGGTCTTCGAATGCCGTCTTGTACGCGCCCATTTCGCTGACTGCACGTGCGACCTGTGTACGCGCCGTGTAATCCTGATACTGCGGAATCGCGATAGCAGCCAGGATACCGATGATCGCAACCACGATCATCAGTTCGATCAGCGTGAAACCCTTTTGGGCTTGGCGACCCAGTTTTTTGATTTGTTGTACCCGTTGCATAAGGATTGACCCCTCGATGAGATTTTCGTTACAGAAAGAAACATCTGCTTGCATGTGATGCATTACCCCTAAAGCAGGGAGCGTGCCAGGCCAGCAAATGCCGATAATCTCATGCGGGAGTGACAAAATTTGGCCGATCTACGATTCCAAGGGACGGCCAATCAACAAAATTTGTCACATTTTGTGTCTACGGGACTGCCAAAGTTTTGCACTTTGAGGCGGGCGGGACGGGCTATGCCTCTGGCGTGTACCCCCACCGATATCGACATGCCGTTGGACGCACATTTTCGCGCGCGTTCGAATAACAGTCCCAGGAGGCCGCACCGCCGCCAGAGTAGCCGTCGGACGGCTTGCCCGTCCCGCTCAACTCCAACTCCACGAACTTGCCCCGCAACAGCGGCGACGCATCCTCCCGGAAGTACGCCCGGAGAAAGCACCCGCCGCCGTCTGAGACCTGGCCCATGCGCTGGGCCACCACGCGCTCCACGTACTTTCCGTTTATGGTTTCAGCGGGCGGCAAAGCGGTATCGTTCTCCCCGGTGTTGTCAGGACATTGAGAGGACAAGACATAGGTCTCCAGCACCGAGACCTTCAACCCACCCAGCAGGTACAGCCCCTCGGCAAACTGGGCCCGCGCCACATAGGCGCGGTACTGCGGCATGGCGAGGCTGGCCAGGATGCCGATGATCGCCACCACGATCATCAGCTCGATCAGCGAAAAGCCCGCCCGCCGTGGAAGGCGCTTGCGGCGATCCATGGCGCACCGCCTCAGGCCGAGGTGGAACTCGATCCCCTCACGCTGCAGGACTTCGGCATCAGCTTGTGGTCCACGTTGGAGAAGCAATCCCAGGTGAACGAGCCCTCGGAGCCCTTCAGTTCCAACTCCACATGCTTGCCGGCCAGCGCCTGCGAGACGTCACTCCGGAACCGGGCCGTGATCACGCAACCGCCAGAGTCGCCCACCACGCCATTGGCCTTGGTTTCCACCGATGCCACATAGCGGCCATTGATCGTCGAACTCAGCGGCAGGCCGGAGTTATTGGCCGTCTTGTTGTCCGGGCACGACCCGGAGCTGACGTACGCCTCCACCAGCGACGTCTTCAGGCCCGACGCCAGCGTCAGCGCCTCGGCGAACTGGGCCCGCGCCACGTAGTCGCGGTACTGCGGAATGGCAAGGCTGGCCAGGATGCCGATGATCGCCACAACGATCATCAGTTCGATCAGCGTGAAGCCGGCGCGCATGGTCCGGCGCACAAGACGGCCAGACCGCCGTGGATAAGTGTTGGTGTGTTGCATAGGACCCCCTTTCTGGTTGTCGTCATCGACGCGATGACTGGGGTCGTATGCTGTGGCGGGCTGCGCGCCATGAATTTGATCGCGCGCAAGCCGCCGGACGTTGATTCACTCTGATGGAAATGCACCATAAATGGCGCATTTCGGCCCGATTTTTTCGATGCTGACCGAGGCTGGGAGCGGTCCCACCCCCGGTCAGCCGCCGTCATCAGATCAGGCCGGCGCCGCCGCAGCCGCCGCCACGTGGCTGCACGCCTTGGGCAGGTACTTCCGTTCAGCGCCCGATTCGCACTGCCACGCCACGGCACCCTGGTCCGCGCCGGTCATGCGCAGCGTCAGGGACTTGCCGACCAGCCCCTTGGCGATGCCAGCGTCCTTGAAGTTGGCGACGATGGTGCAGCCGCCCGCCGCCGTGGGCGTGCCGCCCGTGACCACGCTCTTGATGTACGTCCCGGCAATGCTGGTCGCCAGCGGAATCCCGTCCGCCGCCCCGCTGGCGTTGCTGGGGCAGGTGCCGCCGTACGAGAACGTTTCGATCACCGCCGGCTTCTGCCCCGACGCCAGGCTCAGTCCCTCGGCGAACTGCGAGCGCGCCACGTAGTCCTGATACTGTGGAATGGCGACCCCGGCGAGGATGCCGATGATCGCCACCACGATCATCAGTTCGATCAGCGTGAAGCCGCGATGGCGGCGTGCGGAAGGCTTACGTTGCATATTGACCCTTTTCATGGTGATGGTTGATGTCCGTGCCGCGCGGCGTTGCGCACCGGCACGGCACCCATGATCGGGAGGTCAGCCCCCTACTCCGATTGATCTCCGACAATTCCCACAGGCTTGTGGGAATTGCTTGGAAATCCACAGGAATTCGTGGCGCGGGCGCCCACAGCGCCCTGTTGTAGCGGCGCCACCAAAGAAAAACGGGCGGCCAGATCGGCCGCCCGTTTCAGGCATGACGAGACTGCAATGCAGAGGCGTCAGGCCACCTGCGCGCTCCGGCGCTTGAGCAGCTTGCCCACCAGCACCACCAGCACGGCCCCGACCAAGCCAAACACCAGATGGGCGTGCGGCACATGCACCTGGAACCACTCTGCATCCACGGGGTCGCTCACCAGCATCTCGCCGGCCAGGTAGCCCAGCAGCGCGGCGCCCAGCACGATGATGAGCGGGAAGCGCTCCATCACCTTCAGCAGGATGGTGCTGCCGAACACAATCAGCGGAATCGACAGGCCCAGGCCCAGCACCAGCAGCATCAGCTGGCTGCCTTCGGGGCCCTTCTGGGCGGCGGCGGCCACGGCCACCACGTTGTCCAGCGACATCACCAGGTCGGCAATCAGGATGGTGCGGATGGCTTGCCAGATGTTGTCCTTGGCGTCGTGGCCTTCCTCGCCGTCATCACCGGTCAGCAGTTGCACGCCGATGTAGACCAGCAGGATGGCGCCGACGATCTTCAGGTACGGCAGCGTCAGCAGCTTCACGGCGGCCACGGTCAGCACCACGCGCATGATGATGGCGGCGGCGCTGCCCCAGAAAATGGCTTTCTTCTGCTGGGCCGGCGGCAGATTGCGCGAGGCGAGCGCGATCACCACGGCGTTGTCGCCGGACAGCACGATATTGGTCAGGATGATGGATCCCAGCGCAATCCAAAATGCGCTGCTCGACAGCAATTCCACGGCAAGACTCCTCGAATTTCTAGGTTTATTCCACGTTCGCCGACCGCCCGGCAGGCGGCGCCACTGCGAACTTTTGGATGTCTGAACTTACAGACATGGAGATGTATCGCACGAACCTTACGATTCGGTTTCAACCTTCCGGCAGGCGGCTCGGGAAATACCCTAGGTCAGCGTCTCGCCAGAATGACATTGCCCCCGGGCGAGCGGGGGCAATGCGATGCAATCACCACACGCCAGGCGCCCGAATCGGCACGCCATGGCGCGGGAAGTGACGCATGATTTACAGCATCGCCTTCAGCAGGCGGGCCATCTCCGACGGGTTCTTGGTCACCGTGATACCGCAGGCTTCCATGATTTCCAGCTTGGCCTGGGCGGTGTCCGCACCACCCGAGATCAGCGCGCCGGCGTGGCCCATGCGCTTGCCCGGGGGCGCCGTCACACCAGCGATGAAGCCAACCACCGGCTTCTTCATGTTGTCCTTGATCCAGTGCGCGGCGTTGGCCTCGTCCGGGCCGCCGATCTCACCGATCATGACCACGGCGTCGGTGTCAGGATCGTCGTTGAACATCTTCATCACGTCGATGTGCTTCAGGCCGTTGATGGGGTCGCCACCAATGCCCACGGCCGACGACTGGCCCAGGCCCAGCGCGGTCAGCTGGCCCACGGCTTCGTACGTCAGCGTGCCCGAGCGCGACACCACGCCGATGCGGCCCTTGCGGTGGATGTGACCCGGCATGATGCCGATCTTGATCTCGTCCGGCGTGATCAGGCCCGGGCAGTTCGGACCCAGCAGCAGGGTCTTCTTGTTCTGCTTACGCATCTTGTCCTTGACTTCCATCATGTCGCGGACGGGAATGCCTTCGGTGATGCAGACCACGAGGTCCAGATCGGCGTCAACGGCTTCCCAGATGGCGGCGGCAGCGCCGGCGGGCGGCACGTAGATCACCGACACGGTCGCGCCGGTCGCCTGCTTGGCGTCCTTCACGCTCGCGTAGATGGGAATGCCCTCGAAATCCTCACCGGCCTTCTTCGGGTTCACGCCCGCCACATAGGCGTTCTTGCCGTTCGCGTAGTCGCGGCAGCCACGGGTGTGGAACTGGCCGGTCTTGCCGGTAATCCCCTGGGTGATGACCTTGGTATCTTTGTTAATCAGAATCGACATGCTGTAATCCTTTGCTTGGCGTCGCGCGGCGCGGGCAGGGCCTGCGCACCGCGCGCTTGCATTTGTTGGCGTATCGGCTTCGGCTTACTTGCCAGCGGCAGCGGCCACAACCTTCTGGGCGGCTTCTTCCATCGTGTCCGCCGAGATGATCGGCAGGCCCGACTCGGCCAGCATCTTCTTGCCCAGGTCTTCGTTGGTGCCCTTCATGCGGACGACCAGCGGCACGCCCAGCTGCACAGCCTTCGAAGCGGAGATCACGCCTTCGGCGATCACGTCGCAGCGCATGATGCCGCCGAAGATGTTGACCAGGATGGCCTCCACGTTCGGGTTGCTCAGCATCAGCTTGAAGGCTTCGGTCACCTTCTCGGTGGTGGCACCGCCGCCCACGTCCAGGAAGTTGGCCGGCTCGCCGCCGAACAGCTTGATGGTGTCCATGGTGGCCATGGCCAGGCCGGCGCCGTTCACCAGGCAGCCGATGTTGCCGTCCAGCGAGATGTAGGCCAGGTCGAACTTCGAGGCCTCGATTTCGTTGGCGTCTTCTTCGTCCAGGTCACGGTAGGCCACGATTTCCGGGTGACGGAACATCGCGTTGGAGTCGAAGTTGAACTTGGCGTCCAGAGCGATCACCTTGCCGTCGCCGGTCAGGATCAGCGGGTTGATTTCGGCCAGCGAAGCGTCGGTTTCCCAGAACGCCTTGTACAGGCCTTGCAGTGCCTGGCGCGCTTGCGGCACGCTGGCGTCCGGCACGCCGATCTTGCGGGCGATGTCGTCGGCTTCGGCGTCCTGCAGGCCCACGGCCGGGTCCACGATCAGCGTGTGGATCTTTTCCGGGCTGTGCGCGGCCACTTCCTCGATGTCCATGCCGCCTTCGCTGGAGGCCATCAGGGCCACCTTTTGCGAGACACGGTCCACCACCAGCGACACGTACAGTTCCTTCTTGATGTCAGCGCCTTCTTCGACCAGCAGGCGGTTGACCTTCTTGCCTTCCGGACCGGTCTGGTGCGTCACCAGTTGCATGCCCAGGATGTTGGTGGCGTAGGTCTTGACGTCCTCGATGCTCTTGGCCACCTTCACGCCGCCGCCCTTGCCGCGGCCGCCTGCGTGGATCTGTGCCTTGACGACCCACACCGGACCGCCGAGCTGCTCAGCCGCCTTCAGGGCTTCTTCAACCGAGAAAGCCGGGATGCCGCGCGGAACCGGCACATTGTATTTGCGCAGGATTTCCTTGCCTTGATACTCATGGATATTCATGCGTGTTTCCTTTCGGGTAGGCGTAAAGGGATGGGAAAAATGGGGGAGACGATTCGTCTCTCGCTGTTCCTGTGGGCGGACCGTGACGGTCAGCCCGAGGTTCCGTTGGGCCGGTGGGCCAGGGTGTCGTCGCCCGATGCCGGAGCATCGACGCGTGACGCGGTCTGGGACGATGACGCCGCAGCGCCGGCCTTCGGTGCCGGCTGGTAGCCATACCAGCGCGGGTAAAACTGGCGAACCACCTCGCCCTCGAAATGGAGCGCGTGGCATCCATGGAGCTGGTAAGGCGGTTCGGGATTCGGATCGTTGACGGTGGCGCCGTCGCGCACATTGAAGACATCGCCGGCAAACGCCTGGATGGCGGCGGTCGGCAGCACGCCGGCCAGCTCCGTCAGGTGGGTGCAGCCGGACACGCCGGACAGCCGCTCGCGCACCGCCTTGCGGAAGCCCTTTGTCAGGTTCAGGCCGATCAGCTTCCGGTAGGCCGGGCCGATCGTGTCGCAATGCGTCGGATACGGCACCCAGTCTGAGCAGGCTTCAGCATCCACCACGTTCATGCGGAGGTCGATCGTCACGCGCAGCCAGAGGTCGTGCAGCGGCTGGCCGATGGGGCGAATGCCGCCGCCGGCGAGTTCGATGTCACGTGGCTTGGTGTCGGTAAGGCGGGCCTCGATGTCCCACAGACCGTCTTCCCGCGCATACGCTTCCGCCGTGATGGCACGGCGATGACGCAAGGTGCGGTTGGCAGGCGGGGAAAGTGGCATGACAGCTGGGGCTGACGCGGGATGTTGAGGTGTGACCGGGGGCAAACGTCACGGCCGGGGCGGGACGGCCGACAGCCGCACGGCCGCCAAGGCCGGAAAACCGGGAGAGTTTAACATGCCGCGCCGCTTTGACCGGGAACATCCTGCGATACGGAATGTCGGGGGCGAATTGTTGCGCCGGTGACAACGCCGAACCACGGCGCGACAAGGGCTGGCGGGCGGCCATCGTATCCGGCGGCACGGTCGGTGGTGCGGCGCCGCAACGTTAGGCGCCGGATCACAAAATCCCTATTGCGCACGCAGGTATACAGTGGTCTACGTGGCGTAATCGACACGTTGTTGCCATCTCACTCGTCATCTTCCGCGCCGCGGATGATCTTGCCGACCACGGCGCGCGAGAAGCCGCGCGCGACCATGAAGCGGATCTGCTTGGCCTTGGCCTCCGGAGAATCCGGGGCGGTGCCGAAGCGCTTGCGCCAGACCTCCCGGGCCCGCTCGACCTCGGTGTCCCGCAGGCGGTCCTGGAGGTCATGCAGTTGTTCATTGCCGAGCTGATGGGTCTTGGCCTCCTGCATCACCCGGGCGGCGCCATAGCGGCTGGCGCGGCGATGGACCAGGCTATCGACGAAGCGGTCGTTGGAGAGCCAGTTCTCGCGCTCGAGCGCGTCGAGCAGGGTATCCACCTCCTCGGGCGTCTCGGCGTGCGGCGCCAGCTTGCGCCGCAGTTCGGCGCGGCTGTGCTCGCGGCGCGACAGGTAGCCAACGGCGCGGGCCTTCAGCGAGAGCGGGGGGCGGGAGCCAGCCATCAGGGGTCATCGACAGTGCAGTACCAATAAAAAAAGCCGCCGCACGATCTGCGACGGCTTCCGAGGGGCGGAGAAAGCTCCGCCTCAGCCTTCGATTTCGGCCGGCGCGCTGACGACAGCGGCGTTCATCGCCACCACGCCCAGCGCCGCACGGACCTTGTTCTCGATCTCAGCGGCGATGTCAGGGTTCTCGCGCAGGTATTCGCGCGCGTTGTCCTTGCCCTGGCCGATCTTTTCGCCGTTGTAGCTGTACCACGCGCCCGACTTCTCGACGATCTTGGCATCCACGCCGAGGTCGATGATCTCGCCCTGACGGGAAATGCCCTGGCCGTAGAGGATGTCGAAGAATGCCTCGCGGAACGGCGGCGACACCTTGTTCTTCACCACCTTGACCTTGGTCTCGTTGCCGATGACGTCGTCGCCCTTCTTGATCGAGCCGATGCGGCGGATGTCCAGGCGCACCGAGGCGTAGAACTTCAGCGCATTGCCGCCGGTGGTCGTTTCAGGCGAACCAAACATCACACCGATCTTCATGCGAATCTGGTTGATGAAGATCACCAGGCAGTTGGTGCGCTTGATCGTACCGGTCAGCTTGCGCAGCGCCTGGCTCATCAGGCGGGCCTGCAGGCCGGGCAGCGAATCGCCCATTTCGCCCTCGATTTCGGCCTTCGGCACCAGTGCGGCCACCGAGTCGATCACGATCAGGTCGATCGAGCCCGAGCGCACCAGGGCGTCGGTAATTTCCAGGGCCTGCTCGCCGGTGTCCGGCTGGGAGATCAGCAGTTCACCCACGTTCACGCCCAGCTTGCCGGCGTAGTTCACGTCCAGCGCGTGTTCCGCGTCGATAAAGGCGCAGGTGCCGCCCAGCTTCTGCATCTCGGCCACCACCTGCAGCGTCAGCGTGGTCTTGCCCGACGATTCCGGACCATAGATCTCCACCACGCGGCCGCGCGGCAAGCCGCCGACGCCCAGCGCGATATCGAGCCCCAGCGAGCCGGTCGACACCACTTCGATGTCCTTTTCGATCTCGCCATCGCCCAGACGCATGATCGAGCCCTTGCCGAACTGCTTCTCGATCTGGGAGAGCGCGGCGGCAAGCGCCTTCTGCTTCTCAGCGCTCACGCCGGCGCCGGCCTTCTTGTCGTCCATGGTCGTCCTTCAGTCAATGGTGTATAAATAGGCCGCATGCGGCGCGACGCCTGATTTTTAAGCGATTTCCGACGGAAATCGGCCTGAAAAGTGATCTGGCGTGCGACCCGACCCGGCTGCCCACAAGGCAGCCTGCGGAATGTCGGGTACTGTATAAAAAAACAGTATGCTTGGCAAGCCCCACCGGTTCCGCAACCGCGTGGCGTGCGATGCTGGCAACAGGGTGGAGACAACCATGCGCATTCTGATTGCGGAAGATGACGACGTGCTGGCAGACGGGCTCACGCGCTCGCTGCGGCATTCCGGCTACGCCGTCGACCACGTCGCCAACGGCGTGGAAGCCGATTCGGCCCTGTCGACCCAGCATTTCGACCTGCTGATCCTGGACCTCGGCCTGCCCCGCATGCCCGGCCTGGAGGTGCTCAAGCGCCTGCGCACGCGCGGCGCGATGCTGCCGGTGCTGATCCTGACCGCCGCCGATGGCGTGGACGAGCGGGTCAAGGGCCTGGACCTGGGCGCCGACGACTACATGGCCAAGCCCTTCGCGCTGTCCGAGCTGGAGGCGCGCGTGCGCGCGCTGGTCCGGCGCGGCGCGGGCGGCGGCGCCACGCTGATGCGCCACGGGCCGCTGGCCTTCGACCAGGTCGGCCGCATCGCCTACCTGAACGAGCAGATGCTGGACCTGTCCGCACGCGAGATCGGCCTGCTGGAGATCCTGCTCACGCGCAGCGGGCGGCTGGTTTCCAAGGAACAACTGGTGGACCACCTCTGCGAGTGGGGCGAGGAAGTCAGCAACAACGCCATCGAGGTCTATGTGCACCGGCTGCGCAAGAAGATCGAAGTGGGTGGCATCCGCATCGCCACGGTGCGCGGCCTGGGTTACTGCCTGGAGAAGTTCCAGCCGGTGATGGCGGCGCATGGCTGATCCGGGGGCGGCATGCGCCTGCTGAGACTGCGCTGGGGCCGCCCGCCGGCCCTGCCCCCCCTGCCCAACTCGCCGCCGCCCCTGCCGACCCTGGCCGACGCCGCGGCGGAGGACGCCGCGCTGGCCGACGCCCTGCCGCACCTGGAAGAATCGTCCGCCCATCCCTCCCCGCGCTCGCTGTTCGGCGAGATCCTCGACTGGATGCTCGCCCCGCTGCTGCTGCTCTGGCCGATGAGCATTGCGGTCACCTACCTCGTCGCCAAATCCATCGCCAACGGTCCGTTCGACCGCGCGCTGGAGGCCAGCGCCATCGTGCTGTCCCAGCAGGTGCGCGAGGTGAACGGCCGCGTGACGCTGCAGCTGCCGCTCTCCGCGCGCGAGATCCTGCGGGCCGACGAAACCGACAATATCTATTACCAGGTGGTGGGCAAGCGCGGCGAGTACGTGGCCGGCGACCACGATCTGCCGCTGCCGTCCGAGGAGGACCAGGGCCATGCCGGGCTGGTGTCCCTGCGCGACGACCGCGTGGCCGGCAACGACGTACGCGTGGCCTATACCTATGTCGACCTGAAAAGCGCCGGCTCCCAGCCGGTGCTGGTGCAGGTGGCCGAGACGCTCGACAAGCGCGCGCGGCTGGCCAACGAAATCATCAAGGGCGTGATCCTGCCGCAGTTCGTGATCCTGCCGCTGGCCGTGGTGCTGGTCTGGTTCGGCCTCACGCGCGGGCTGGCGCCGCTGACCGCGATCCAGCAGCGCATCCGGGCGCGCAACCCCGGCGATACGAGCCCCATCGACGAGACCGCCGCGCCGCAGGAGATCACGCCGCTGGTGGCATCGTTCAATGACCTGCTGGCGCGACTGGACCAGTCCGTGCAGACGCAGAAGCGCTTTATCGCCGATGCCGCGCATCAGATGAAGACGCCGCTGGCCGGGCTGCGCATGCAGGCCGAGCTGGCGCAGCGCGAGCAGTCGCCCGAGGAATTGCGCCGCTCGCTGGCGCAGATCGCCGGCAGTTCCGAACGCACCGCGCACCTGGTGACGCAGCTGCTTTCGCTGGCGCGCATGGAGAACCTGGCCGGCGCGGGCGGCATGGCGCCGCTGGACCTAACCGCGCTGGCGCGTGAGGTGGTCAAGGACTGGCTGCCGCAGGCGTGGGCGCGCCGCATCGACCTGGGGCTGGAAGCCGACGACCACCCGGTGACCATCACCGGCAACCGCCTGATGCTGACCGAGATGCTCAACAACCTGCTGGACAACGCGATCCGCTACACGCCGTCCGGCGGCCATGCCACCGTGCGCGTGGCCGCCGATCCGTTCGAGCCGTTCGCCTATCTCGATGTGGAGGACACCGGGCCGGGTATCGCCCCGTCCGAGCGCGAACGGGTGATGGAGCGCTTCTACCGCGTGCTCGGCACCAATACCGAGGGCAGCGGGCTGGGCCTCGCCATCGTGCGCGAGATCGTGCAGCAGCATGGCGGCGAGGTGGCCATCGACGATCACGTTTACCAGCCGTCGCCCCGGCTGGCCGGCACGCGGCTGCGCGTGACGCTGCGCCGCGCCCAGAACGGCAACGGCACCGGCACCGGGGAGCCGGCATGAGAAAGCCCCCGCGCGACCGCATGTCGCCGCAGGAGCGCCGCGCGTGGCGCCACAACCGGCGCTGGATCGGCGCGCTGCTGGTAGTGTGGTTCGTGGTGTCGTTCGTGGTGAGCTGGTACGCGCGAGAGCTGCGCTTCGACTTCTTCGGCTGGCCCTTCTCGTTCTGGGTGGGCGCCCAGGGGGCGCTGATCGTCTACGTGGCGATGGCCGCGCTCTACGCCTGGCGCATGAACCGCGCCGACCACGAGTTCGAACCTGACGGCCACCCTGCCCCGCCGGCCGGGGCCGAAGCCGTCCCGCACGTCACCCCACCTCCCCCGCAAGCCCCTGCCGGGGCCGATGCTGCATAGCAAGATTCCCGCCCCGCCGTACCGCGTGGCCCGCCCGGTGCCGCGCCCAACCGCAGCGCAGCAACCCCGGCGCTTCGGGGGAAGTTCCCCCCGCTAGCGTATACCCCGACGATTTAGGCGCCATTCCCGTCATTTCTGTCAGAACGCAGTAAGTTTCACCTCCCACAATCCTCTTCAACTTCGATGCAGCGGTCCGCACACGCGTGGCCGCTGACAACGGGGAACCTTTCGATGAGACGGAGGAGACAATAATGGCAAACGCGCAAAACGTGGCAGTGCCGGGGGGCGGTGCACAAAACACGCCGATGACGCGCGAAGAGAGGAAGGTCATCCTGGCCTCTTCGCTCGGCACGGTATTCGAGTGGTACGACTTCTACCTGTACGGTTCGCTGGCGGCGGTCATCGCCAAGCAGTTCTTCGCGGGCCTGGACCCGACCTCGGCGTTCATCTTCGCGCTGCTGGCCTTCGCGGCGGGCTTCCTGGTGCGCCCGTTCGGCGCGCTGGTGTTCGGCCGCCTGGGCGACATGATCGGCCGCAAGTACACGTTCCTGGTCACCATCCTGATCATGGGCCTGTCCACCTTCCTGGTGGGCCTGCTGCCCGGCTACGCCACCATCGGCTGGGCGGCCCCGATCATCCTGATCGCGCTGCGCATGCTGCAGGGCCTGGCGCTCGGCGGCGAGTACGGCGGCGCGGCTACGTACGTGGCGGAGCACGCCCCGCACGGCAAGCGCGGCGCGTACACGGCCTGGATCCAGACCACCGCGACGATGGGCCTGTTCCTGTCGCTGATCGTGATCCTGCTGACGCGCGAGCTGACCGGCCCGAACTTCGACGTCTGGGGCTGGCGTATCCCGTTCCTGCTCTCGATCCTGCTGCTCGGCATGTCGGTCTACATCCGCCTGTCGATGAGCGAATCGCCGGCGTTCCAGAAGATGAAGGCCGAGGGCAAGACCTCCAAGGCTCCGCTGACCGAGGCATTCGGCCAGTGGCGCAACATGAAGATCGTGATCCTGGCGCTGCTGGGGCTGACCGCCGGCCAGGCCGTGGTCTGGTACACGGGCCAGTTCTACTCGCTGTTCTTCCTGACGCAGGTGCTGAAGGTGGACGCCAAGACGGCCAACCTGCTGATCGCCGGCGCACTGGTGATCGGCACGCCGTTCTTCATCTTCTTCGGCTCGCTGTCTGACAAGATCGGCCGCAAGTGGATCATCATGATCGGCTGCGCCATCGCCGTGCTGACCTACTTCCCGCTGTTCAAGGCGCTCACGCACTACGCCAACCCGGCGCTGGAGCGTGCCCAGCAGACCGCGCAGATCGTGGTCACGGCCGACCCGAAGACCTGCTCGTTCCAGGGCAGCCCGATCGCCCGCGAAATCGACTTCCGCAGCTCGTGCGACATCGTCAAGCGCACGCTGGCCCAGGCATCGGCCAGCTATGAAGTGATCGACGCCCCGGCCGGCACGCCTGCCTCGGTGAAGATCGGCGACAAGGAGATCAAGGCGTTCGACGCCACCGTCGTGAAGGGCGCGTTCGACGACGAGAGCAAGGGGAAGATCGCCGCGTTCAAGAAGGAAGTGTCCGGCTCGATGGCCTCCCACGGCTATCCGACCAAGGCTGACCCGGCCCAGATGAACACGATCATGGTGCTGGTGATCCTGGTCATCCTGGTGATCTACGTGACGATGGTGTACGGCCCGATCGCTGCGATGCTGGTGGAGATGTTCCCGACGCGGATCCGCTACTCGTCGATGTCGCTGCCGTATCACATCGGCAACGGCTGGTTCGGCGGCCTGCTGCCCACCATCTCGTTCGCGTTGGTGGCCCAGAACGGCAATATCTACTACGGCCTCTGGTACCCGATCATCATCGCCGCCATGACCTTCGTGATCGGCGCGCTGTTCGTCCGCGAAACCAAGGACGTGGATATCTACGCCAACGACTGAGCCAGATTCAGATTCAGGCCAGCGCTGCGCAACCGCGCTCAGGATAGACCGGCACCGCAAAGCTAGTACACGGCCGGTCGCTCCTTCTCAGGCAGATCTTCGGATCTGCCATTTTTTTGGGCAGCCTGCGGAAGCTTGCATAAAACTGTCACGAGGGTGTTGACAGGCTCCAATCCGTGGGTATAATTGCGGTCTTCGTTGGCGAATTAGCTCAGTCGGTTAGAGCGACGGAATCATAATCCGCAGGTCCGGGGTTCGAATCCCTGATTCGCCACCATCTATTAGAAAAGCCGCAGTCCTTCACGGGATTGCGGCTTTTTGCTTTGGGCCGCCTTCCGCCCCCCCCCTGCGTGACCCTCAGCGCGCATTTTCCGACAGATCATTAGAATGGGCCTCCGGCAACTTGCCTGTCCTATTCGCTTCCACTCCCATCCAGGAAGGATCTGTCCCCGATGAAATCCCTCGCCTTTGCCCCCAAGGCCGCCCGCCGGCTGGTTCGCGCCGCGCTGGCCGGCTTGATGTTTGCCAGTCTTGCCGCCACGGCCGCGCCCGCGCAGGTCAAGGAGCAGGTGCCCGGCTTCTATCGCCAGCAGGTTGGCGACGTGGTCGTCACCGCCCTCTATGACGGTTATGTCGATCTCGGCAGCAAGCTCCTCAAGGGCATGCAGGCCAAGGATCTCCAGTCGCTGATGGCGCGCATGTTCGTGGTCGACAAGAACGGCGTGCAGACTGCCGTCAACGGCTTCCTGGTGCATACGCAGGACAAGCTCGTGCTGGTCGATGCCGGCGCGGCGCAGTGTTTCGGCCCGACCATGGGTGGGCTGGTGAACAACATCCGCGCCGCCGGCTACAAGCCGGAGGACGTGGACGCGGTGCTCCTGACCCACCTGCACCCCGACCACGCTTGCGGCCTGACCCAGGGCACCACGGCGGTCTTCCCCAATGCCACGGTCTGGGCCTCGCAGAAGGATGCCGATTACTGGCTCAGCGACGCCGCCGCGCAGCAGGCCCCCGAGGACAAGAAGCCGTTCTTCAAGATGGCCCAGGACGCCGTGGCGCCCTACAAGGCCAAGGGCGCGCTCCACACCTACGCCGACGGCGCGCAGCCGCTGCCCGGCTTCAGCGTGCTCGGCACGCCGGGCCACACGCCGGGGCACAGCTCCTATCTGGTGACGTCGAAGGGCCAGACGCTGCTGTTGTGGGGCGATATCGTCCACAGCCATTCGGTGCAGATGGCCCACCCCGAGGTGTCGATCGAGTTCGATTCGGACCAGCAGCAGGCCATCAAGACGCGCAAGGCCGTCTTCGCGCAGGCCGCCGCCAAGGGCTGGCTGATTGCCGGCGCGCACATGCCGTTCCCGGGCCTGGGCCACATCCGCAAGGATGCGCGCGGCTACAGCTGGGTGCCGGTGGAGTACGGTCCGGTCCGCGCCGACCGCTGATCGGCAAGGGGGCGAACCGGGTGCCGCCCCCCGCGCTGGCACGGTGCATGCTCGATCCGGGCATGCACATCCACGCCCGCGCCATCAAGTATTTCGACATGATCCGCCGCTGCGGCTCCATCCGCGAAGCCGCGCGGCGGCTGCACGTGGCCTCGTCGGCCATCAACCGCCAGCTGTTGCAGCTCGAGGAAGAGATCGGCAGCCCGCTGTTCGAGCGCCTGGCCACCGGCCTGCGCCTGACCCCGGCCGGCGAGGTGTTCTCGCGCCACGTGATCACCGTGCTGCAGGACGAGCAGCGCCTGGCCACCGAGCTGGAACTGCTGCGCGGCGTGCGACGCGGATCGCTCAGCGTGGCGGCCGTGGAGGGGCTGAATGCCGACCTGATGCCCGCCATGCTGACGCAGATGCACCGGCGCTACCCCACTATCCAGATCGACGTGCGCATCTGCGGCTCCGAACAGGCCGCCCAGGCCGTGATCGATGGCGAGGCGGACCTTGGCATCGGCTTCTCCATCCGCCGCCACGACGGCCTGCGCCAGTGCATGGTGTCGCGTTTCGCGCTCGGCGCCATCGTGCCGCCCGGCCATCCACTGGCCAGCCTGCCGCACGTGGCCTTTGCCGAATGCGCGGCCTACCCGCTGATCCTGCCCCGGCCGGAACTGTCGATGCATGAACTGCTCCAGCCCGTGCTCGCCCATCACAAGCGCGCCTTGCAGGTGCTGCTGGAAACTTCGTCGATCGAACTGGCGAAGGGCCTCGTGGAGCGCGGCGTGGGCATCTTCTTCCAGAGCCGGCTGGGCCTCGAGCGCGAACTGCGCGACGGGCGGCTGGTGCACGTGCCGCTGGACACCCCCGCGCCGATCTGCTCGGAACTCGGCGTCTACGTGCGCGCCGGCCGCACGCCGCCGCCGGCGCTGGACGCCTTCATCCGGATTGCCGCGGAGGCCATCGAGGCGCGCGAGCGCGACGAAGCCCTCGCGCTGCGCAAGCCCACCGCGCCGCACCGCGACCGTGCCCCGGCGCGCCAAAGCGAGGCATCGGCGGAGCCACTCGCGCACGCCTTGAGTGCATGAGCCGATAGCCGCCCCCGGCAGTGCGCCGGGCGGCCCGCCGGGGTGCTCGCATTTCGGCATCACCCCGCGCAAAAATCGGCGCTATCCAGCGCAGTGGCCCCTCCCTAGACTGGGTTGCATCCGTCGCCCAGCCTTCGAGGCCCGCCGCTCACCGTGACTGCCACCGCCCCCGCCTCCCTCAGCCTGCCCCTGATCGACATCGCCGGACTGCGCAGCGCCGACCCCGCCGCACGCCGCGCCGTGGCCACGCAGCTGCACGATGCCTGCGCGCATCGCGGCTTCTTCTACCTGACGAACCACGGCATCGACCCGGCGCTGATCCGCGATGTGTTCGCGGCCAGCCAGCGCTTCTTCGACCTGAGCATGGCCGACAAGCTCGCCGTGGACAAGCGCCTCTCGCCCTGCAACCGGGGCTATGAGCCGCTGCGCGCCCAGACGCTGGAAGCCGGCGCGCCGCCGGACCTGAAGGAGAGCTTCTATATTGGTGCCGAGATTGCCGCCGATGACCCGCGCGTGCTGGCCGGCCGCTTCAACACCGGCCCGAACCAGTGGCCCGCCACCCTGCCGGCCTTCCGCGACGTGATGGAGGCGTACTACCAGCAGGCGTACGCGCTGGGCGCCACGGTCGTGCGCGGGCTGGCGCTGGCGCTGGACCTCCCCGAGGATCATTTCGATGGCTACCTGCACGACGCCTCCGCCACGCTGCGGCTGCTGCACTACCCGCCCCAACCCGCGCAGCCCCAGCCCGGCGAGAAGGGTTGCGGCGAACATACCGACTTCGGCGGCGTGACCCTGCTGCTCCAGGACGAGACCGGCGGCCTCCAGGTCTGGGACGCCCTCCAGGCCAGCTGGATCGATGCCCCGCCCGTGCCCGGCGCTTTCGTCGTCAATATCGGCGACCTGTTCGCGCGCTGGACCAATGGCCGCTACGTCTCCACGCTGCACCGCGTGATCAACCGTTCGGGCCGCGAGCGCTATTCGGTGCCGTTCTTCTTCACCGGCAACCCGCTGCACGAGGTGGCGTGCCTGCCGACCTGCCGTGCCGAAGGCGAGGCCGCCAAGTACCCGCCCGTGACCGTCGAGCAGCACCTGATGGACTGCTACCGGCGCACCTACGGCTGACCCGATCATGTCGATGCAACGCCCCCACATCGTCCTGATCCATGGCGCCTGGCAAGGCAGCTGGGCCTTCGCCGCCTGGCAGCCGATGCTCGAAGCCGCCGGCTGGCAGGTACACGCCGTCGACTTGCCCGGCAACGACCGCAGCCCCGAAAGGCGGGCCGACGCCACCCTCGCCGGCTACACCGCCCACGTGTGCGCACTGCTGGCCGCGCTGGACGCGCCCGCAGTCGTCCTCGGCCACAGCGGCGGCGGCCTGACCGCCTCGCAGGTGGCCGAAACCCTGCCAGACCGCGTGCGCGCGCTGGTCTACCTCGCCGGCATGATGCTGCCCACCGGGGTCAGCTTCGGCGACGTGATCGCCCAATGCCGCGCCGCCGATGCCGATTTCCACTACGCCGGCATCGTGCCGCTCCTCGCATGGGATGCCGATGGCACCACAAGCCGCGTGCCGCCCGCCGCCGCGCGCGAGATCTTCCTGCACGACTGCCCGCCCGAGGCCGCGCAGACCGCCGCCGCGCGGCTCTGCCCCCAACCAGACACAGGCCGCGACATGCGCAACACGCTCAGCCCCGCGCGCTTCGGCCGCGTGCCGCGTGTCTATGTCGAATGCCTGCAGGACCGCTCCGTCACGCTGCCGCTCCAGCGGCGCATGCAGGCGCTCACGCCGGGCGCCCACCGGATTTCGCTCGACTGCGGCCACGTGCCGCAACTGGCCTGCCCGCAGGCCCTGACCGACGCCTTGCTGCCCCTCCGAGCCATGCCCTCACGAAGACCTGCGGAGACCATGACCATGTCTATGACCACGCCCGAACCCACTACCCTGCCCGCCCAGGGCCTGCCGCCCACGCCGGAACAGATCCGCCGCCACCTGCGCCGCGCCCAGCAGGTGGCCGAGCGCGCCGTGACGCTGGGCCACCACCCGTTCGGCGCCATCCTGGTCGGTCCGGACCAGGAAACCGTGCTGCTGGAGCAGTGCAACATCGACACGGTGAACCACGCCGAATCCACGCTCGCACGCGTGGCCGCCACCAACTTCCCGGCCGACTACCTGTGGGGCTGCACGCTCTACACCACCGTGGAGCCGTGCTGCATGTGCGCCGGCACGGCCTACTGGGCCAATATCGGCCGGGTGGTGTTCGGCATGACCGAGCATGCGCTGCTGCAGTACACGGGCAGCCACGCGGAGAACCCGACCATGAGCGTGCCGTCGCGCTATGTGTTCGATCATTGCCAGAAGGCCGTGGAGCTGATCGGCCCGGTGCCGGAGATGGAGGCCGAGATCGCCGCGGCGCAGCGCCGCTTCTGGGCCGGCCGATAGCAAGGCCGTGGCGCCTGCCGGCGCGACGGCCATCGCGGTGGCGCTGCACCACGCCACACATTCGCCTCATACCGGCTTCACCGTCGCTGGCGACACTCGCTCCGTCCAACTTCAGGAGCAGTGACATGACGGCAGCCGGTGCGAATTTCGATGCGGACGTGGTGATCGTGGGGGCCAGCTTCGCGGGCGCGGCCTGTGCGCTGGCGGCGGCRCGGGCCGGCCTGCGCGTGGTGGTGCTGGAGCGCAAGGTCGATCCGGGCGAAAAACTCCACACCACCGGCATCATCGTCAAGGAGGCCGCCGAGCAGACCTGGCTGCACCACGCGCCGGCAGACTGCCTGCACCGCGTGGAACAGGTGCGGCTCTACGCGCCCAGCCTGCGCAACCTGGCGCTGCGCGCCCCCGGCTACTACTTCCTGACGACCGATACCCCGCGCCTGATGCGCTGGCTGGCCGCTGAACTGGTGAGCCATGGCGTGGACCTGCGCCTCGGCACCGCGTTCACGGGCGCCCAGCCCTGCGAGGGCGGCTGGCGCGTGCCCGGGGTGGGCCGCACGCGCTACCTAGTCGGCGCGGACGGGGTGCGCTCGCGCGTGGCGATCACGGCCGGGCTGGGGCGCGTGCACGACTTCCTCTATGGCGTCGAGTACGAGTTTCCCGGCATGACGCTGCCCGAGCCGGGCGCCCTCCACTGCTTCGTCAGCAAGCGCTTCGCGCCGGGCTATATCGGCTGGGTGACGCAGAACCCGACCGGCGTGCAGGCCGGCCTGGCCCTGCGCCAGACGCCGCGCCGCCCGCGTGCGCCTGACATCGACGGCTTTCTGCAGCGCGTGCGCCATCTGCTGCAAATTCCGGACGACGCCATGCCCGGCGCCACGCGGGCTGGGCTGATTCCGTGCGGCGGGCCGGTCGCGCCCATCGCCGGACCCGGGGTAATGCTGACCGGGGATGCAGCCGGGGTGGTCTCGCCGGTGACGGCAGGCGGAATCCATTCGGCATGGCGCCACGGCGAGACCATCGGCGAGGCCATGGCCGCCCACCTGCTCCACGGCGGGCCGGCGCCGGAGCGGGTGGCGGCGGCCAGCGCGCCACGCTTCCTGACCAAGCGCGCGCTGCGCTGGGTGTTCGACCGCCTGCAGTTCGACTGGCCGTTCGAGGTGCTGCTCCATTCCGCGCCGCTGCGGCTGGCCGCCGAGCGGGTCTACTTCCATCGGCGTGGGGTGCACGCCTGATAAGATCGCGCCAATCCCTGCATTCCAGCATCCCAGAGCCCCCGGAACCAATGAACCCGCCGACCGTCGTCGTGGTGGAAGACGAAGCCGCCATCGCCGACACCATCCTCTATGCACTGCGCACCGACGGCATGCAGGCCGAGCACCTCGTGCTGGGCGGCGATGCCCTCCAGCGGCTGCGCGCGGCACCGGCCGACCTTGTGATCCTGGACGTGGGCTTGCCGGACATGAGCGGCTTCGAGGTCTGCCGGACGCTGCGCACGTTCTCTGACGTGCCAGTGATCTTTCTGACGGCGCGGCACGAGGAGATCGACCGCATCGTCGGGCTGGAGATTGGCGCGGACGACTACGTGGTCAAGCCCTTCTCGCCGCGCGAACTGGCGGCCCGGGTGCGGGTGATCCTGCGCCGTGCCGGCGGTCGCGCCGGAGCACCCCCCACGGCGCCCGAACCCGCCCGGTTCACCCACGATGCCGCCGGCGCGCGCATCGCCTTCCACGGCCAGTGGCTGGCCCTCACGCGCTACGAGTACCGGCTGCTGGCGCTGCTGGTGGCGCAGCCGGGGCGCATCTACTCGCGCGCCCAGCTGATGGACATGGTCTGGCACGACGCCGCCGACACCATCGATCGCACCGTCGACACCCATATCAAGACCGTGCGCGCCAAGCTGCGCGCGGTGGATGCCACGTTCGACGCCATCCGCACCCATCGCGGCATGGGCTACTCGCTCGATCCCTGAGCGCCCGGCCGGCATGCATATCGGAGTCCGCATCTTCTTCGGCTTCTTCCTGATCGTGGGGCTGGCCGCGTTCCTCACGCTGCGGGTGTTCGTGCAGGAGGTGAAGCCGGGCGTGCGCCAGGCGATGGAGGACACGCTGGCCGACACCGCCCAGGTGCTGGCCCTGTTGGCCGCCGACGACATGCAGCAGGGCCACATCGGCGATGGCGCGTTCGCGCGGCGCGTGGCCACGCTGGCCAGCGTGCCGGTAGACGCGACGATCTGGGGCGTGCACAAGGACACCATCCACTATCGGGTGACCATCACCGACAGCCGGGGCATCGTGCGCTTCGACTCCGCCGGCACCGCCGCGGGCGCCGACCACTCCCGCTGGAACGATGTGGCGCGCACCCTGCAGGGCAAGTACGGCGCCCGCAGCACGCGCACCGACCCGGACGACGAGGACAGTACCGTGATGCACGTCGCGGCGCCGATCCGGGCCGATGACGCGGGCGGTACGCCCCATGGCGGTCCGATCATCGGCGTGCTGACCGTCTCCAAGCCGAATCGCGTGATGGCGCCGTTCATCGACCGCAGTCGACAGAAAATCCTGCTCCACGGGTTGCTGCTGATGGGCTGCGCCTTCGTGATCGGGCTGGCGTGCACGCTGTGGCTGGTGCACGGGCTGCGCCGGCTGCAACGCTACGCCCGCGCGGTGGCCGCCGGCGAGCGCGCGGAGATGCCGCTGCGCGGCGCCGGCGAACTGGCGGAGCTGGGCCGCGCCGTGGAGACGATGCGGCTGCGGCTGGAGGACAAGCAGTACGTCGAGCACTACATCCACACGCTGACCCACGAGATGAAAAGCCCGCTGGCGGCCATCGGCGGGGCGGCGGAACTGTTGCAGGAGGAGATGCCTGCCGACGACCGGCGCCGCTTCGCCGCCAATATCCAGGGCCAGACCCGGCGGCTCGAACTGATGATCGGCAAGCTGCTGATGCTGGCGGCGGTGGAGCAGAAGCAGCAGCTCGATGCCAGCGAGCCGGTGGCGCTGCTGCCGCTGCTGGAGGCGATCGTGGAGGCGTGCGAGCCGCGCGCGCGCCAGCGCGGCATCACGCTGCACCGCCAGCCGCGRCCGGAAGGATTCGGGGCGCCCGTGGTCAGCGGCGACCCGTTCCTGCTGCATCAGGCGCTGGCCAACTTGCTCGACAATGCGCTCGACTTCTCGCCGGCGCACGGCACGGTGGACATCGCCGTCCTGCCCGGCGCGGCCGGGATGATCGACATCCGCATTACCGACGATGGCCCGGGCATCCCCGCCTATGCGCAGGGGCGGCTGTTCGAGCGCTTCTATTCGCTGCCGCGCCCCAATGGGCGGGACAGGAGCACCGGCCTCGGGCTGTGCCTCGTGCGCGAGGTGGCGGCGCTGCACCATGGCCGCATCGCCGTGGAGAACCGCCCCGGCGGTGGCGCCGTCGCCACGCTGTCGCTGCCCGCCCCTGGTACGTGAGCGAGTACGTGAACTAGTACGTAATCGTGACGATGATCGTGTCGCGATAGAGGCCCGGCGCTGCCCCGGCCTGCGGTGGCACCTGGCCGTAGACCGGGGCTGGATTGGTCAGGCCATTTCCAGTCCCCATCAGGATGGTCGCCCCGCCCGTGCCATCGCCCCATGCGATGTTGTGCGTGGCATCGATATACAAGCCATACGTCAGGGTCTCCGTGCCGCCATCGCGTGTCATCTTGCGCGCGGTTGGGGTGGCCCCTGCGCCCGTGCCGTTGTTGAGCGTGAGCGAATAGGCCGTGCCCGCCGTGCACGTCACGCTGATGTTGCCGTTGGCCGACACGGGCCCGCTGATCAGGCCGATCTGCCCAAAATCGATATTGGTCGCCGTGATGTTGCAGTCCGACACCACCGTCGCGCGGACGGTGAAAGTCCAGGACGTGCCTTGCGGCATGCTCGTCGAGCAGGCCGGTGGCGTGGACACATAGCCTTGCACGTTCATGTTCGTGTCCGCGGTGGTGTAGATCGCGGTATAGCTGCCGGCCGGCACCGTCGCCTGCGGCAGCAGCATGTAGCCGTAGTACATCACCGTGGCGGTGGCCATGCCGAATGAATCGGCCTGCAGCGTCACCGACCGGGACTGCGGCGGCGTGAAGTACACGGAGCCCCACGGGGTGGTGTGCGACGCGTTCTGGTAGAGGTTGTACGGCAGCGGCGTCGAGGTCGCGCCGGCCATGGTCCGATTCGCCACCGTACCGCCGCCCGGCGCGCCGAAACTCAGGCAGACACGGGCGAACTTGGTCGTCATGTCGGTGCATTCGACTTTCACCTCGCCGTTGACACTGACCGGCGTGGTGGTCAGCACGTTGACATCGCCAAACTCGATATCGCTCATCGTGACGGTGCAGTCGATGGCGTACGCGCTGCCCGCCCACCCCAGCCAGATGAACAGCCCGCAGGCCAGCAGGTGGTGGACCAGACGGCGAACCAGGCCGGTGTTCATGGGCGCTCCCGGAGGACGCAGGGGAAGGGGCCGATGGTGGTCATCACATCGCGCGGGGCATAGGGCACCTGCGCCGTGCAGGTCCTGTCGCCAAAGGTCACTGTCACCCGGTTGTCCGGCTGCAGCGCGGGGAGGAACACGGCGCCGTCGTAGCCGACCACGGCCGTGGCATCGCTCCCTTCCAGCACGACATGCGCCCCCACCGGCAGCGGCTGGCCCTGACCATCGACCAGCAGCACGGTAGCGCCCTCGTAGCGCGTGACCGGGAAGCGCACTGTCACGCCGGCACGCGTGGGCGGCACCACGACCTGGCGGTCCGTCGTCACGCTGGCCTCGGCCGGCAGTCCAAGGGTGCTGATGGCGATCCGGTTGCCATCGTACGGCAGCAGGTCGGGCACGAGCAGGCGGCCGCCGGCATTGGTCTTGCCGACCAGCCGGTTCTCGCGCAGGACCGGCACATCGGGCAGGCCGTCGGTCGACACCACGGCGAAGGCGTCGTAGATCGACCGTCCGGCCAGCAGCGCGCCATCCGCCACCACCAGCGACCCCGCCCCGTAGAGCGAGACATGGTTCGACTCGATGCTGCCCGAGTTGATGTGCTCGGCCTGCGCCGTCACGTCGCCATAGCGGCCGCGATAGTCCACCCGGCCCAGGCCACGGCGATAGCTTTCGCTGCCGGCGTCGGCCTGCACGTTCCAGCCGAAACCGCCCTTGTCGTAGTCGACGGGCCGGTTGGCCGACACCGAGACACTCTTGCGGCCATCGTACGAACTGGCATTCGTGCCGACACTCACGCTGTTGCCGAGTGAAATGGTCACGCCGATGAAGGCACCGACGGTCTGCTGCTGGTCGTAGTCCTTGAACACGTTGGCGAAGATGTTGAAACGCGAGCCGATGGCCGCCGTATAGCCGACCGACACGATGCGCGAACCGCCGAGGAACGACGCGTCCTGGCGCGAGTAGCTGACCGACAGCGTCTGGCGCGCCGTCAGCGGCACGCTGAGCGTGATGTACAGCTGATTCTCCGGCACGGGCACGCCCTCGAGCGTGCCGAGATCGCGATACTGGTTCGCCGCGTGGATCCCCTGCACCGTGAAGCTGAACGCGCGCGAGATGTACTGGTAGCCGCCGCTGAACTGCATGCCGCTGGCATCGCCGGTACTGCCGGAGATGGCCGCGTTCGCCACGCCGAAGTACCCGAGCTGCACCAGCCCGCCGATGCCGGCGTTGCGCAGGCCGCTGGCGGCCTCCGCATGCGCTTCCACGGTCACGGCGTCGGTCACGCCATAGCGTCCCGAGGCCGTGGCGGTGGGCGAGCCGGCGTAGTCGAAGGACAAGCTGCCATAGTTGCGCCGCGCGTAGCCGGCCTGCACCGCGTATTCCGACAACCCCTTCGCGAGCAGCCGCGCATCGACATACAGCGGCCGGTTGACGATCACCTCGCGCCCCAGCTGGTCGCGGTAGACCAGCGTGGCGGTGCCCGCGCCAGTCAGGGCCGGCGGCGTGGCGATCACGAAGGGGCCGCCCGACGACTGCGCCGAGAACTGGCGCAAGCCGTTGAGATAGAGGTCCACCGTGGTCGGGACCACCGCGCTGCCGCCCAGCGACGGCACCGGGTAGGTCACGAGGTCCGGGCGGGTGTTGAAGTTGTGCGCCACGCTGATCCCGCCCATGCGCACCGACCGCGACCACGGCAAGGCGGCGGAGACGAAATCGCCAATCGTGTAGCTCATCAGCCGGCGGGGGTCCTCGTAGGTCCAGTAGGTGTCCTGGCGCAGGTACTCGGTCTGGCCCTCGTGCAGCGTGGTGACGCCCGAGTTTTGGAACACGCCGAACGGCGCGTAGAAGCGCAGCTCGCTCGACAGGGACAAGGTCCGGTTCAGGCGGTCGTAGCTGTCTGCGAAGGCCTGCTCGCCGAGCAGCGGCTGCGGGCCGTGCGTGCCCGAGCCCTGCAGCGGGCTGGGCTTGCGCTGCGCCGCGCGCTGCTCGTCCAGCGAGAGCCGCGTGGTCTGGAGATTGAACGCGTAGTTCACCACCAGGCCGGTGCCGGACTGCACCGGCGGCAGCACGGGCGGCTCGGCGCCGMGCCGCTGGGCCCTGAGCAGCCCCTCGGGCACGCGCAGCGCGATGCGCTGGGCGGCGGCGTCGTAGTCGTAGCCGAGGCCAGGCACGGCGTCCAGGGCGATCTGCTGGTCTGGGCCGAACGGCAGGTCGTCGACGCGGACGCCGAGTTCCTCCAACTCGCCGGCGGCCATGTACAGCACACCGGCCCGCCGGTCGACGCGAACGATCAGCTCCTTCTCGACACCGTTGACAGCCGCCTGCAGGTAGAAGGCGGTGGAGGCACCGTCATCGGCCTCCGGCACCGGTTGCGACCACGCATGCGCGCCGGCCATCAGGTCCATCGCAACGCCGCAGAGCAGCGCGAGCGCCAGCTTGCGGGGTGCGCGGGCGGCGGCACCTCCACGGGGCGGTTTTGACATGGGCGGGCACGGTCGGCATCAGAGGTCGACCAGCATCTCGCGGCCGTTGATCATCATCTTGACGCGCGTGGGCCGGCCCTTGGCCGCGGCGTCGGCGGGCAGTGGCAGCCTCCATTCGATCGACTTGCCTGGCAGCACGTAGCCGAGCAGGCCGGGCACCACGGGGCTGGTGCCGCCGCCACGGTATACCAACGAGACGTCGGTGGCCTGCGCGTGGCTTTCGCCACGGTTCACGGCGCCGAGCTTCACCAGATTGCCGTCGGCGGAGGCCGTCACCGTGACCTGCGCGGGCTTGAGCTTCTCGCGCGGCAGCACGAACACCGGCAGTGAGTAGCGCATCTGCAGCGTCACGCCGGTCGGCCGGGGCTGGCTGCTGTCCAGGACCTCGTCCACCAGCACTCGGTACGCCTCGACCTGCGTGGCCGGCGACTTTTCCGTGCGCACAAGCCGGATCGACTGCGTCTGGCGCGGCGCCAGCGTCAGCATCGGCGGGCTGGCGACGAGCCGGTTGGTGGGCGACAGCGCGTCCTCGCCCCCCACCTGGTCCCAGCCGAACAATCGCACCTGCGCGTTGAGCGGCGTATCGCCCTGATTGGTCAGCGTGATGACGGCGGCGGACTGGCCGGGTGGAATCAGCGTCATGGTCGGCTTGACGTGAATCGTCGCCGCGTTCGCAAAGGGCATCGCCAGCAGGAGCGCAAAAGTCGCCAGGAGTGTTCTTGTCATGTTGTGTCTCCGACAGGGGGTCGGGTGGAGATGGCGCGGCAGGTGCCGTTAGGCGCGCGGCTCAATACTGGACAGTGACGGTCACCAGCGACTGGTAGGTGCCCGCCGCCGGCATGGTCTGGGGTGGCATGCGGCCGTAGATCGTCCGCTCCTGGTCATTGCCGTTGCCGGTGGCGCCGACGGTGTCCGTGCCGACCGTCTGGCCCCAGACCGCCGTGCGGGCGGCGTCGCTGTACAACTGGTATTTCAGCGAATTCGTGCCGTTGCTCATGCGCCGGTCCGGCACCGTGGAACCGGTGCCGTCACCGGGGTTCAGCGCGATCGTGTAGGCGGTGCCGGTCGTGCACGCCACGATGATGACGGTGGTCACATCCACCGGCTGGCTGATCGCGCCCACTTCGCCAAAGGCGAGGTTCGGCGTGCTACGGATGTCGCAATCGCTGACCACCACGGCGCTCACGAGGAACGTGCCGGTCTTGGTGGCCGCCCCTGCCAGCTGTGGCACCGGCAGTGACAGCACGGCCGCGATGGCCATGACACGTGAAAGACGAGCAGGCATGACATCTCCTTGTCCGGATCTATCGGGTTCGCATTGCAGGTCGTTGAATTGCGCGGGAATCTCGCCGGATTTACTTGGAAATCGCTGAATCGGCATTCACTGATAAATCGGTTTCCAACGCTCGCGGTGAGAAACAGCAAAAAGATATTTCCGCGCACTGCTGATATAGATGCCGGATAAATCGATGTCAATCGTGCGTCGCGAGACTCAAAAAAGATTCATCACGGAGCGCCCCCATCACGTCGGGACTTACAGCAAGTGATGTCGTCGCGCAAACTCTGCCAGTTCAATCAGCGATTTGAATTTCAGTTTGCTCATGATATTTGCCTTGTGCGAGCTGACGGTTTTATTGCTGATTTCCAGTAATTCGGATATCGCCTTATTGGTATGGCCCGAGGCCAGCATGCGCAATACCGTCAGTTCGCGCCGGCTCAAAATGCGCGCGGGGTCGCCGGCCACGGCCGAGAGGCGCCGCAGCGTGGGCAGCAGGTGCGTGGGAAACACCGCGAAGCCCTGCATGACGGCGCGCAGGGCCGGCGTGAGTGCGTGCAGGCCGTCGCCCTTGTCGACATACCCATGGGCGCCGCCATGGATGGCGCGCTCGCCGGCGCCGGTCATCGCGGACAGCACCAGCACCCGGGTGCCGGGATGGCGCGATACGAGTTCGGCCAGCAACGCCTCGCCCGGCACGCCGGGCAGGCTCAGGTCCACGACGATCAGGTCGGCGATGGCGTCGCGCAGCACGCGCAAGGCGTCCGCGCCGTTGGTCACTTCCGTGACGGTGTCGAAATCGAGGTCCTCGGTGAGGCGGCTTCTGACGGCAAGCCGGATCGCGGGGTGATCATCCACGACAAGGGCGGTGGGCATGGGCTCGGGCTCCTACAGTTGAGTGATGCCCGAGCATAGGCCGTCCGTTTCCGTGCAGGATGCGGAAACGTCGGCAATGACACTGCGAAACTTCCGTGTATCGATGCAGAAATTTCAGCTCCTGCGGATTTGTGTCCGCCCGGGGCGCGCGGATGACATCGGCAAATCACATCGCGACGGACATGACAATCGTGAAATCCTGAAAATTTCGTCTGAATTTGACCTAAGTTGAAAGGCGAGCCCCGCACATCTGCCAATCTGATGAGGATGCGTGACACCTGTGTCATGCCACAACCGGAGATCGCCGCCATGCCCCAAATCATCCTTGCCACCGATGGATCGAACTTCAGCGATGCCGCCGCGCACTTCCTGGCCACCGGACGGCTGCTGCAACCGGGCTATACCGTGCACGTGGTGCACGTCTCGCCCGAAGTCACGGGTCAGGTGCGCGCGTTCGTCAACAAGGACACCATCGACGCCTGGCACCACGATGAAAGCGAGAAGGCCATGGCCTCCGTCTGCAAGATCCTTGGCGATGCCGGCGTGCCGTTCGAGCGCCACCCGCTGCGCGGCTTCGCGCCGGACAAGATCCTGGCGCACGCCAGGGCGGTCCATGCCGATGCCATCGTCATGGGCACCCATGGCCGGGGGTCGTTCTTCGATGCGGTGATTGGTTCCGTGGCGGGCCGCGTGCTGGCGCAGGCCGACTGCCCGGTGATGATGGTCAAGGGCGATCGCCGCCCCGCCTGATCGGCTGGCCTACCCCCAGAGCGGGGGTTCGTCCATCAGCGCGATCTGCTCGCGCAATTCGAGGATGCGGTCCTGCCAGTAGCGCGCCGTGCCGAACCACGGGAACGCGGCCGGGAAAGCGGGATCGCGCCAGCGCGCGGCCAGCCAGGCGCTGTAGTGCAGCAGGCGCAGCGTGCGCAGCGCCTCCACCAGCCATAGCTCGCGCGTCTCGAATTCAGCAAAATCCTCGTAGCCGGCCACGATGTCGGCCAGCTGGCCCTGCATCGCCGCGCGGTCGCCTTCGAGCAGCATCCACAGGTCCTGCACCGCCGGCCCCATGCGGCTGTCGTCGAAATCGACGAAATGCGGGCCCGGCGCGCCGCGTCCGCGGGCGTCTTCCGGATCGATCCACAACACATTGCCACGATGGCAGTCGCCATGCAGCCGCAGCAGGCGGATATCGCCGGCGCGGTCGTAGCAGCGACGCACGGCGTCCAGGGCCAGGTCCACGGCGGCGCGCCACGGCGCGAGCAGGTCGGCGGGAATGCAGTCGTGGGCGAGCAGGTAGTCGCGCGGGACCACGCCGAAGGTCTCCACGTCGAGCGTGGGACGGGCCTGGTACGGCGCCGACGCGCCCACCGCGTGGATGCGCCCGATAAAGCGGCCCAGCCACGTGAGCGTCTCGGCGCGATCGAGCGCCGGCTCGCGGCCGCCGCAGCGCGGGAAAACGGAAAATCGGAAATCGTCGTGTACGAGCAGCGTGGCGGGCGGCTGTCCGCCGAGCGAGGCAGACAGCGCCGGCACCGCCGGGATCTCGGCATCGGCCAGTTGCTGGACGAACGCGTGTTCCTCGAGGATGGCGGCGTCAGTCCAGCGGCCCGGCCGGTAGAACTTGGCGATGACCGGCGCGGCATCCTCGATGCCGATCTGCCAGACGCGGTTCTCGTAGCTGTTGAGCGCCAGCAGGCGCCCGTCCGGCTGGAAGCCGGCGGCTTCCAGGGCGTCGAGGATGCACTCCGGCGTCAGGCCGGCATAAGGTACATCCTCGTCGACGGGCGCTGTCATGGGGCGCGTGACGCTCAGGGCTTGCGGCCGCCGAGCAGCGCTGCCTGCGACGCCGGACGACGGTTGCGCGCGGGCGGCGCGCCGGCAGCGTCCTGCGCCGGGCGCGGGGCGTTGTTGCCGTTGCCGCCGCGGCCATTGCCGCCGCCGTTACCACCGTTACCACCGTTACCGCCATTGCCACCGCCGTTGCCGGCAGCCTGTCGGCCACCGCGGTTGCCGCCGTTGGCACCGTTGCCGTTGCCATTGCCGTTCCCGTTGGCGCCGCGCGCCGGCTGGGCCGGGCGGTTGCGCGGTGCGTCCTGGCGCTGGCCTTCCGGGCGCGGTGCGGCGGGCTTCGGGGCGCGTTCCTGACGGCGGTCGCCGCCCTCGCCCCGGGGCTTGGCCTGTGCCGGCGGGCGCTGGCCACGGCCTGCGCCCTGGCCACCACCACCGCCGCCACGTTGCTGGCGGCCCTTCTGGATCGGCTCGGCCACGATGCTCGGGTCCACTTCGAAGCCCGGCAGGACGGTCTGTTCGATCTGGCGCTTGATCAATCGTTCGATATCGCGCAGCAGGCCGTGCTCATCCACGCAGACCAGGGAGATCGCCTCGCCCTCGGCGCCGGCGCGGCCCGTACGGCCGATACGGTGCACATAGTCCTCGGGCACGTTCGGCAGGTCGAAGTTGACCACGTGGGGCAACTGGTCGATGTCGATGCCACGCGCCGCGATGTCAGTCGCCACCAGCAGCCGCAGCGTGCCGGCCTTGAACTCGGACAGCGCGCGCGTACGCGCCGACTGGCTCTTGTTGCCGTGGATCGCCAGCGCGGACAGGCCGTCCTTGGTCAGCTGCTCGGCCAGCCGGTTGGCGCCGTGCTTGGTACGCGTGAAGACCAGCACCTGGTGCCAGTCCTCCTCGCGCACCAGGTGGGCCAGCAGTTCGCGCTTGCGTTCGCGGTCCACCGGGTAGGCGCGCTGCGCCACGGTTTCCGCCGTGGTGTTGCGGCGAGCCACTTCGATCGAGGCGGGGTTGTTCAGCAGGCGGTCGGCCAGCGCGCGGATATCGTCCGAGAACGTGGCCGAGAACAGCAGGTTCTGGCGCTTGGCCGGCAGGATATTCAGGATCTTGCGAATATCGTGGATGAAGCCCATGTCGAGCATGCGGTCGGCTTCGTCCAGCACCAGCAGTTCTACCTGGGAGAGGTCGATGGTCCGCTGCGACACGTGGTCGAGCAGCCGGCCCGGCGTGGCCACGACGATATCGACGCCGCGCTTGAGGGCCTCGATCTGCGGGTTGATGCCCACGCCGCCGAACATCACCATCGAGCGCAGCTTCAGGTATTTGCCATAGTTGCGGACGCTCTCCTCCACCTGGGCGGCAAGCTCACGCGTGGGAGTCAGCACCAGTGCGCGCACTGGCTGGCGTGCCCCGCGCGGGGCCGGATTGTGGGCGGCGGATTCGCCCAGCAGCTGCAGCATGGGCAGCGTGAAGCCCGCGGTCTTGCCGGTGCCGGTCTGGGCGCCGGCGAGCAGGTCGCCACCTTTGAGAATGGCAGGGATAGCCTGCGCCTGAATCGGGGTCGGCGTGGTGTAGCCCTGTTCGGCCACGGCACGCACCAGCTTGTCGGACAAGCCTAGATCGGAAAAAGACATGAAATGACGCTTCAGCCGCCCGTCACGCAAGGGATTGCGCCAATCGCAGGGCGGCATGGGTAGGAAACCGAACCTGAAGCACCCCGAAGGGGGTCAGGTCCCGGTGGGACGGGCCGATTGCCCCCGCCTCCGGTGGGAGAAGGGCCGTAGTGTACCAGCCCGGCGCCCTCCCCATACCCTGCCGGCGATGGGGTGGCGCCGGCTCCACCCCATCGCCCCCCCGCCCCGGGCCGCCGGGGGTGTCCGGATCTCGCCACATCAGGCGCCCGGCACCCACCCAACGGGGGTACAAGGCGGGCGATGCGGGTAGAATGCCGGGTTGCCCGGCCCGTGCGCATGTCGCGCGGACGGCGCCATTCCCCTCACCAGTCACCCGAAGCCGGAGTCATCATGTCCTTGCGGTTCTCCCTGACGCGTCAGTCCGTGTTCCTGGCGGTGGTTGCCGCCGCCCTGGCCTTGCCCGGCGCGGCCGCGCTGGCCCAGGACGTGCCCGTGGCCGGCACCCCGGTCCGCGTGATTCCGGCCGATGCGCCGATGGCGCGCATGGTGATGGCGATGCCCACGGCCTCCACGCCGCTGACCGCCAAGCTCGACAGCAAGACGGTGGCCACGGCGCCCGGCCTGCGGGTCTTCAGCACGGAAACGCAGCTGCTGAACCCGGTGGTCATCGCCGGCAAGAAGCTCCCGGTGCGCTACAAGCTGGACCTCTACGGCCAGCTCCAGACCGCCTGGGTGCTGACCGATGCCGAGGTGAAGGAATGGAAGGCCTCGCATTAAGTTGAAAAACACGTCGCAGGCGGCCCGCCCCCGGCCGCGTTGTCCCCAGAAGCAGAAGCAAACCCTGATGCCCCCAGGTAAACCACTGAGACCGGCACCATGAAAAAAGTATTCGTGAAGACGTACGGCTGCCAGATGAACGAGTATGACTCGGACAAGATGGTGGACGTACTCAACGCCACGCAGGGCATGGAGCCCTGCGACAACGTCGAAGACGCCGACGTCATCCTCTTCAACACCTGCTCCGTGCGCGAGAAGGCCCAGGAGAAGGTGTTCTCCGAGCTGGGCCGCATGAAGGCGCTCAAGGCCGCCAAGCCGGACCTCGTGATCGGCGTGGGTGGCTGCGTGGCCAGCCAGGAAGGCGCCAGCATCGTCTCCCGCGCGCCCTACGTGGACGTCGTGTTTGGCCCGCAGACGCTGCACCGCCTGCCGGACCTGATCGATCGCCGCCGCCGCACCGGCCAGTCCCAGGTCGACATTTCCTTCCCCGAGATCGAGAAGTTCGACCACCTGCCGCCCGCCAAGGTGGACGGCCCGAGCGCGTTCGTCTCGATCATGGAAGGCTGCTCGAAGTATTGCAGCTACTGCGTGGTGCCCTACACGCGCGGCGAGGAAGTCTCGCGCCCGTTCGAGGACGTGCTGGCCGAAGTGGCCGGCCTGGCCGACCAGGGCGTGCGCGAAGTCACGCTGCTGGGCCAGAACGTCAACGCCTATCGCGGCGCGATGGGCGGTACGACGGAAATCGCCGATTTCGCCCTGCTGATCGAATACGTGGCCGAGATCCCCGGCATCGAGCGCATCCGCTACACCACCAGCCATCCGAAGGAGTTCACCTCGCGGCTGGTGGAGCTGTACGAGCGCTGCGACAAGTTGGTGAACCATCTCCACCTGCCTGTGCAGCACGCCTCGGACCGCATCCTGATGGCGATGAAGCGCGGCTACAGCGCGCTCGAGTACAAGAGCATTATTCGCCGCTTGCGGGCGATCCGGCCGACCATGTCGATGTCGTCCGACTTCATCATCGGCTTCCCCGGCGAGACCGATGCCGACTTCGGGAAGCTGATGTCGATGATCGAGGAAGTCGGCTATGACACCTCGTTCTCGTTCATCTTCAGCCCGCGCCCCGGCACGCCGGCGGCCAACCTGCACGACGACACCCCGCATGACGTGAAGCTGCGCCGCCTCCAGCGGCTGCAGGCCACCATCGAGGAAAACGTGCAGCGCATCAGCCAGGGCATGGTCGGCACGGTCCAGCGCATCCTCGTGGAAGGCCCGGCCCGCAAGGACCCCACCGAGCTGCACGGCCGCACCGAGAACAACCGCGTGGTCAACTTCGCGCTGCCCGGCGTACCGCAGGCGCGGCGCGACCAGATGATCGGCCAGATGGTCGATGTCAGCATCACGCAGGCATTCCCGCACTCGCTGCGCGGCGAGATCGTGGTGCGCCAGTAAGGACCTCCATGAAAATCCAGACGGCGGAATTCGTCGCACCCAAGGACGACAACGCGCGGCTCCAGAACCTGTGCGGGCCGCTCGACGAGAACCTGCGCCAGATCGAGCAGGCGCTCGACGTGACGATCCAGCGCCGCGGCCACCGCATGACGGTGCGCGGCGCGCGCGCCCAGGACGCCGCGCTGGCGCTGGAGCGCTTCTATAACGATTCGCGCGTGTCGCTGTCGATCGACGACATCCAGCTTGGGCTGGTGGAATCGCGCCAGATCTCCGCGCACGGCGCCTACCTGCCCGAGACCACGGCCAGCGGCTACGCCAATGGCGAGGAAGACCCGCGCGGGCTGGATGAATCCCCGGTGCTGCACACGCGCCGCATCGGGCTGCAGGGCCGCACCGCCACGCAGCGCGAGTACCTGCGCCACATCCTCGCGCACGACCTSACGCTGGGCATCGGCCCGGCCGGCACSGGCAAGACCTACCTGGCCGTGGCCTGCGCCGTGGACGCGCTCGAGCGCGATGCCGTCAAGCGCATCGTGCTGACCCGCCCGGCCGTGGAGGCCGGCGAGCGGCTCGGCTTCCTGCCGGGCGACCTCGCCCAGAAGGTGGACCCCTACCTGCGCCCGCTCTACGACGCCCTGTACGACCTGCTCGGTTTCGATCGCACGCAGAAAATGTTCGAGCGCCAGATGATCGAAGTCGCGCCGCTGGCCTACATGCGCGGCCGCACGCTGAACCACGCGTTCATCATCCTCGACGAAGCCCAGAACACCACGCCGGAACAGATGAAGATGTTCCTGACGCGGATCGGCTTCGGCGCCAAGGCCGTGATTACCGGCGACACCACCCAGATCGACCTGCCGCGCGGGCAGAAAAGCGGCCTGGTGGAAGCCCAGCACGTGCTGCGCGATGTACGCGGCGTCGCGTTCACGCGCTTTACCAGCACCGACGTCGTGCGCCATCCCCTGGTGGCGCGCATCGTCGATGCGTATGACGAATTCCACGCCCAGCACAAGGACGCCTGATCTTGACCAAGAAGTCTCCCGCCGCCAGCCTCATCCTGTTCGATGCCGACGGCCGCGCGCGCAAGAGCGCCGCAAACGCGCTGCGCGTGCAACTGCCCGATGGGCGCAGCCTGACCGTGGACCTGTCCCAGGCCGCCGACGGCGTGGTGGCCCTGCTGGCCGAACACACCGATACCCGCCAGCAGGCCGGCCTGCTGGTGCGGCCGGACAACCACGACGCCGTGTCGGTCGCCGTGACGGCTACGCCACTTGTGACCACCACCGGCACCCCGGCCACGCCGCCTGAGGTCGAACTCGACGTCCAGTATGGCGATGGCGTGCGCAAGCGCACCGGCCTGCCCTCCGCCAAGCAGATCGGCAAATGGGTGCGCTCGGCGCTGTTCGCCGATGCCACGCTGACCATCCGTTTCGTCGACGAGGAAGAAGGCCGCACGCTGAACCGCACCTATCGCGGCAAGGACTACGCGACCAATGTGCTGACCTTCGCCTACGCGGAGCACGCCGACGACCCGGTGACCGGCGACATCGTGCTGTGCTGCCCAGTGGTGGAGGCCGAGGCCAAGGCGCAGAAGAAGCCGCTCGACGCCCACTACGCGCACCTGATCGTCCATGGCGCGCTGCACGCCCAGGGCTACGAGCACGAGCATGACGGCGAGGCCGAGGAAATGGAGGCGATCGAGACCGAGACGCTCCAGGCGCTCGGCTACGCCGACCCGTACCTGCCGGTGCGCGAGGATCGCTGAAGCGAAGGATTGTGAAGTGCCGTGTGCGCCACCTGCGTGCGCCACGGCACCCCCTGTCACGGGGCTGGAATCCTTTTAGTGTATGCTTCAGACGATCTCCACCACGCGCTAAGCCGCGACATGAACGACCCCTATCCCAGTTCGAAACCTGCCAATCACAAGCAGGCGGATCGCCCAAGGTCCCTTCTCGAACGCCTCACCGATTTCATTTCCCCTGAGCCGGACACGCGCGCCGAACTCCTGGAAGTGCTGCAGGAAGCGCATGAGCGCAACCTGATCGACGCCGATTCGCTCTCGATGATCGAGGGTGTATTCCAGGTCTCCGAGTTGACCGCCCGCGACATCATGGTGCCCCGCGCCCAGATGGACGCCGTCAACATCGCCGACGCGCCCGAGACGTTTATCCCCTATATGCAGCAGACGGCGCACTCGCGCTTTCCGGTCTACGAAGGCAGCCGCGACAACATCATCGGCATCCTCCTGGCCAAGGACCTGCTGCGCTATTACACCGACGACACGTTCGACCTGCGCGAAACGCTGCGCCCGGCCGTGTTCATCCCCGAGTCCAAGCGGCTCAACATCCTGCTGCGCGAGTTCCGGATCAACCGCAACCACATCGCCATCGTCGTGGACGAATACGGCGGCGTGGCGGGGCTGGTGACAATCGAGGACGTGCTCGAACAGATCGTGGGTGACATCGAGGACGAATTCGACCTCGACGAGGACCACGACAACATCCTGCCGACCGCCGATGGCGCCTGGCGCGTGCACGGGTTGACCGAGATCGAGCAGTTCAACGAGGCCTTCGGCACCGCCTTCCCCGATGACGACGTGGACACCGTGGGTGGCCTGCTGACCAATCATCTGGGGCACGTGCCCCATCGTGGCGAAATCATCACTTTGCCGCCGCTCCGCTTCGAAGTGCTGCGCGCCGACGCACGGCAGGTGCACCTGCTCCAGGTGCGCCGCGAGGCGACCGACCACCTGGCCGTGGCCGACGCATGACGCGCGAAGTCCAGGCCGGCGCCGCCAGCACGGCGAGCGCCCGGCAAACCGGCCAGCGCGCCGGGTCCGCTACCGCTGTGTTCCGGCTGCTCATGGCGGCGACGCTCGGCGTCGCCCATACGCAGGCGTTCGCGCCCCATGACTGGTGGTGGCTGCAGATCCTGTCGATGGCCGGGCTGGTCGCCCTGCTCGCCGATGCCCCGCGCCCGCGCGCGGCGGCCGCCACGGGCTACGCGTTCGGGCTGGGCTGGTTCCTGTCCGGCATCTGGTGGCTTTATATCAGCATGCATGTCTACGGCGAGATGCCGGCCTGGATGGCCGGGCTGGCCGTGGTGCTGTTTGCCGGCTATCTGTCGATCTGGCCCGCGCTGGCCGGCGGCGTCTGGCACTGGCTGACCCAGCGCGGACGCCACGGCGTGCTGCCGGCGCTGGCGTTCGGCGCCACCTGGGCGCTGGGCGAATGGCTGCGCGGCGTGGTCTTCACGGGCTTCCCGTGGCTGGGCAGCGGCTATCCCCATACCGACGGGCCGCTCGCCGGCTTCGCCCCCCTGATCGGCGTGTACGGCATTGCCGCGCTGGCTTCGGCGGTAGCCGCGCTATTGGTGACGGCGGTACGCGCCGCCCTGCGCCGCTCGGCTACGCAGGACGCCACGCCGGACACCGCATCGCGCCGTGGCCTCGTCACCGCGCTGGCCCTCGTCATCGGCCTGCCCGCGCTGGGCTTCGCGCTGACGCCCATCGCCTGGACCACGCCGGTGGGCGAGCCAATCTCGGTGCGGCTGCTGCAGGGCAACGTCGCGCAGGACATCAAGTTCGAGCCGGTGGGCATCCAGCGTTCGCTGGAGCTGTACCGCGACCTGATCACGGCGGAGCCGGCGGACCTCGTGGTCACGCCCGAAACCGCGTTCCCGGTGATCCTCCAGGAACTGCCGGTCGATATCGCCCAGGCGGTACGCCGGCATATGGAATCGACCGGCACCACGGTGCTGTTCGGCGCGGCCGGGGCCGATTCGCCGGTGGACTTCACCAACAGCGTGTTCGCCATCGGCCCGGAGCAGCCCACGCTCTACCGCTATAACAAGCACCATCTGGTGCCGTTCGGCGAATTCATCCCGTTCGGGTTCCACTGGTTCGTGGACATGATGAAGATGCCGCTCGGCGACTTCCGGCGCGGCGGGCTGGACCAGCCGGCGGTGCCGGTGCGCGGCATCCATGTCGCGCCCAACATCTGCTACGAGGATCTGTTCGGCGAGGAAATCGCCGCCACCCTGCGCCAGCAGCCGTCACCGGCCAATATGCTGGCAAATGTGACGAATCTGGCATGGTTCGGCGACACCATCGCCCTGGACCAGCATCTCCAGATCTCGCGGATGCGCGCCCTGGAGACGCGCCGCCCGATGCTGCGCGCGACCAATACCGGCATGACGGCGGTGGTGAAGCCAGATGGCACGGTGCAGGCGCGGCTGCCGACCTTCCAGCTCGGCACGCTCGGGGCCACGGTGCAGGGTACGCAGGGGCTCACCCCCTTTGTGCGATGGGGCAATGTGCCGGCGCTGGCGGCCTGCCTGATCGTGCTCGCGCTGGCGTTCGGCGCGCGGCGGCGGGCACGCCCGTAGCGGCGTGACGCTTCGCCAATGAAAAAAACGGGCCTGAGGGCCCGTTTTCTTTACGGCCCGGAGCGGTTAGCCCAGGACCGAGGTCGCCACCGATACCGCGGCTGCGGCGGCCATCACGGCCAGGGCGACAAGATATGGTTTGCGAGAAAGTAGCGTCATGACCAATCCCCAAAAGTTATTGTTGCCCGGACACCTTTTATGAGCGGTTGTCCCCCTGAGGAGGCTGCCCGGGAGCAGCGCGCTGTGAAGCGGCTGCGTAGTTCCACTGTATACAAAAATAGTATCGGCACCTATCGGCGGGTTCTGAATGGCGTGTCAGGATTTACCCGACCCGTTGCGAAAGCCCGACACCGCCGCCGGGGCCCGTTTCGTGACACAACGTACGGGATTGCCCCCTGTTCCGGTCGGCTTGTGGCCAAAACCCGATAGAATTCAGGGTTTGGCAATCCTGGCACGAGACCGCTCGTGCACTTGCCGGCGGCTTTCTTTTTCGTCTTCCTATGCTGACCTTCCAACAAATGATTCTTACCCTGCAGGCCTACTGGGACCGGCAGGGTTGCGCGTTGCTGCAACCGATCGATCTGGAGGTCGGCGCAGGGACGTCGCATGTGCACACGTTCCTGCGCGCGATCGGCCCCGAGCCCTGGCGCGCGGCCTACGTGCAGCCGTCGCGGCGCCCCAAGGATGGCCGCTATGGCGAGAACCCGAACCGCCTGCAGCACTACTACCAGTACCAGGTGGTACTCAAGCCCGCGCCCGAGAACATCCTCGACCTGTACCTGGGCTCGCTGGAAGCGCTGGGGCTGGACCTCAAGCAGAACGACATCCGCTTCGTCGAGGACGACTGGGAGAATCCCACGCTCGGCGCCTGGGGCCTGGGCTGGGAAGTCTGGCTCAACGGCATGGAAGTGACCCAGTTCACCTACTTCCAGCAGGTCGGCGGCATCGACTGCAAGCCGATCACGGGCGAGATCACCTACGGCATCGAACGTCTGGCGATGTATCTCCAGCAGGTGGAGAACGTCTATGACCTGGTCTGGACCGAGTGGGTCGAGAACGGCGAGACGCGCCGCCTGACCTATGGCGACGTCTACCACCAGAACGAGGTGGAGCAGTCCACCTACAACTTCGAACACAGCAACACCGAGATCCTGTTCCGCCATTTCTCCGAGCACGAGGGCGAGGCCCGCCGGCTGATGGGCGAGGTGGGTGACAGTCGCGGCGAGACCACCGAAGACGGCCAGAAGAAGGATTCCGGCGTGCGTCTGGCGCTGCCGGCCTACGAACAAGTGCTCAAGGCGGCACACACGTTCAACCTGCTCGATGCCCGGGGCGCGATCTCCGTGACCGAGCGCGCGGCCTACATCGGCCGTATCCGCAATCTGTCGCGCCAGGTGGCGCAGGCCTACTACGACTCGCGCGAAGCGCTCGGCTTCCCGATGTGCGGCAACGGGGCCCGCGCATGACCTCGCGCGTGCGCGGCGCACGCATGCCGAGGCGCCTGACAGCGCTGGCGACCGTGGTGTCGCTGGCAACGCTGGGCGGGCTGCTGGCGGCGTCCGGCGCGGCGCAGGCGGCTGCCCGCGCGGCCACCACCCCGGTGCCGCAGGCGCTGTACCTGCCGGCCGACCTCGCCAATATCTGCGAGGCCGACCCGCAGGCGCTCCAGCAGGCCATCGCCCGGCACTGGAAGCCGTCGCTGGCCAGCATCGACCAGTGGACGCAGCTGGTGCGCTCGTTCTCGTGCGACCTGTCCGGCTCGCGCGACCTCGGCTGGCACCGCGTGCCGCTGCGCACCTACGAGAGCGCCATCCGCTACCCGCTGCAGTGGGCCACGTGGGAAGAGCGCAACGGCCGCTCGCGCCGCACCGTCCGCAACTATTATTCAGCGGCGCAGTTGCCGCAGAAGATCGATTTCTGGGTGGGCGGACGGATCGACGAGATCCGCTATGACCGCCGCCAGCAGCGCATCGACGCCCGCTTCCCGGCCGCCGGCGCCCGTGGCGCCTCCGGCGTGGTGGCGCAGTGCGCCTACACCACGCTGCAATTCCGCCAGCAGAACGGCCTGTGGCTGCTGTCTGGCGTAGAACCCAATCTCGCGCCGCGCTGCTGACAGCGCGCGCCTTTCATACCCGTTGGATACGATTCATGTCGCAACCCATGACCGATTCGCTGCTGATCGAACTGTTCACCGAAGAGCTGCCGCCCAAGGCGCTCGCCCGCCTGGGCGATGCCTTCGCGCAAGGCCTGACTGACGGCCTGCGCGCGCGCGACCTGCTCGAGGCCGGCGCCAGCGTGACCCCGTTCGCCACGCCGCGCCGCCTGGCCGCACTGGTGACCGGCGTGCGCCGCAGCGCCCCCGACCGCGAGCAGCGCGAGAAGGTCCTGCCCGTCTCCGTGGCGCTGGACGCCAACGGCGCCCCAACCGCCCCGCTCGGCAAGAAACTGGCCGCGCTGGCCAAGTCCGTCGGCGTGGCCGAGATCGACTGGCAGACGCTGGAGCGTGCCTCCGACGGCAAGGCCGAGGCGCTGTTCCATCGCTACACCGCCAAGGGGGCTACGCTGGCCGACGGCCTCCAGGCCGCGCTGGACGAGGCAATCGGCAAGCTGCCGATTCCGAAGCTGATGAGCTACCAGCGCCCGGACGGCACCACGGTGCACTTCGTACGCCCCGCGCACAGCCTGATTGCGCTGTTCGGCGCCGAGATCGTGCCGGTGTCCGTGCTCGGCCTGCCGGCCAGCAATGTCACGCTGGGCCATCGCTTCCTGTCCGAAGGCACCCTCGAGATCCCGCACGCGGCGGAATACGCCACGCTGCTGGAGAACAAGGGCCGCGTGGTGGCGAGCTATGCCGACCGCCGTGAGCGCATCCGCACCGTCCTGCTCAAGGAAGCCGGCGCCGACCAGGTGGTCATGCCGGACGCGCTGCTGGACGAAGTGAACTCGCTGGTCGAGTGGCCGGTGGTCTATCCCTGCCACTTCGAGGAAGTCTTCCTGGCCGTGCCGCAGGAATGCCTGATCCTGACCATGCAGACCAACCAGAAGTATTTCGCGCTGACCGACGCCGCCGGCCACCTGCGCAACCGCTTCCTGATCGTGTCGAACCTGGCCACCGAGACGCCCGAGTCCATCGTCACCGGCAACGAGCGCGTGGTGCGCCCGCGCCTGGCCGACGCCAAGTTCTTCTTCGACCAGGATCGCAAGAAGACGCTGGCCTCGCGCGTGCCGCAGCTCGGCAACGTGGTCTATCACAACAAGATCGGCAGCCAGCTGGACCGTGTGCAGCGCCTGCAGCAGATTGCCGGCCACATCGCCGACGCGATGAATGCCCACGGCGTGACCGTCGACAAGGCCGCCGCCATGCGCGGCGCCGAACTGGCCAAGGCCGACCTGCTGACCGACATGGTCGGCGAGTTCCCCGAACTCCAGGGCACGATGGGCACCTACTACGCGCGCCATGACGGCGAAGCCGACGAGGTGGCGCTGGCGTGCTCGGAACACTATCGCCCGCGCTTTGCCGGCGACGCGCTGCCCGAGGGTGCCGTCAGCACCGCCGTGGCGCTGGCCGACAAGCTCGAGACACTGGTCGGCATCTGGGGTATCGGCCTCCAGCCCACCGGCGAGAAGGATCCGTTCGCGCTGCGCCGCCACGCGCTGGGCATCCTGCGCATGCTGATCGAGCGCCCGCTGGCGGTGCCGCTGGACACCCTGCTGGCGCTGACCGAGCAGGCGTTCGCGGGGATCGTCGCCGTCAAGCCGTCGCGCGAGGCCATCACCGATTTCCTGTTCGACCGCGTGCGCGGCTACCTCAAGGACAAGGGCTACACCACCAACGAGGTGGAAGCCGTGGTGAGCCTGCGCCCGCAGCAACTGCATGACGTGCTGGGCCGCATGGAGGCCGTGCGCACCTTCGCCGCGCTGCCCGAGGCCGAGGCACTGGCCGCCGCCAACAAGCGCATCACGAACATCCTGCGCAAGACCGACGAAGCCATCGGCACGGTCGACACGGCGCTGTTCCAGGAAGACGCCGAGGGCGCGCTGCATGCCGCCATCGAACGCGTGCGTCCGGGTGTGGAAGCGGCCTTCGCCGGCGGCGACTTCACCGGCGCCCTGCGCGACCTGGCCCAGCTCCGCGACGCCGTGGATCGCTTCTTCAACGACGTGATGGTGATGGCCGAGGACGCGCGCCTGCGCGCGAACCGGCTTGCGCTGCTGGCCACGCTGCACACGCTGGCCAACCGCGTGGCGGACATCTCCAAGCTGGCCGCCTGACCGGAGCCCTGCGATGCCACAGTCCCAGCCCCGCTTTGTGATCCTCGACCGCGACGGCGTGGTCAACCTCGACAGCGACCACTTCATCAAGACGCCCGATGAATGGGTGCCGATCGCCGGCAGCCTCGAGGCCATCGCCACGCTGAACCAGGCCGGCTACCGCGTGGTGATCGCGAGCAACCAGTCCGGCATCGGGCGCGGCCTGTTCGAGATGAGCGCGCTGAATGCGATGCACGAGAAGATGTACAAGGGGCTGGCCAACCTCGGCGGGCGCGTGGAGGCGGTGTTCTTCTGCCCGCACACGGCCGCCGACAACTGCGACTGCCGCAAGCCCAAGTCGGGCCTGTTCGAGCAGATCGGCGAGCGCTTCGGCCTGGAGCTGCGCGGCGTGCCCGTGGTGGGCGACTCCCTGCGCGACCTCGAAGCCGGCGTGGCGGTTGGCTGCATCCCCCATCTGGTCCTGACCGGCAAGGGCGTGAAGACGCGTGACAAGGGCACCCTGCCCGCCGGCACGCGCATCCACGACGACCTGGCCGCGTTCGCCCGCTGGCTGATTGCCGGCGATGCCGCCCACAAGGCGTCTTCGTCACCCGCGCCCAGCGCCCCCTGAATTCCGGCCACACTGATGACCTTTATCCGTTCCCTGCTGTTCGCGCTGTACCTGATCGTGCTCACGCCGCCCTACGCGTGCGCCTGCTTCATCGCCTTCCCGTTCATGAACGCCGACCGGCGCTTCCGCTTCGTGCGTGGCTGGCCCCTGCTCGTGATCTGGGCTGGCCGCCTGATCTGCGGCATGCGCTACCGCATCGAAAACGGCGAGCGCATGGACGCGATGCTCGACAAGCCCGTGGTGCTGCTCTCCAAGCACCAGTCCGCCTGGGAAACCGTGGCCTACGTGGCGCTGATGCCCAAGCCGCTGTGCTTCGTGTTCAAGCGCGAGCTGCTGTTCGTGCCGTTCTTCGGCTGGGCGCTGGGCATGCTCAAGATGGTCCATATCAACCGCAAGGAAGGCACGCGCGCGTTCGCCTCGGCCGCGCGCCAGGGCCGCGACCGGCTCGCCGAGGGCGCCTGGATCATCATGTTCCCCGAAGGCACGCGCACGCGCGCCGGCCAGGAGAACCCGCGCTACAAGAGCGGCGGCGCCCGGCTGGCCGTGGAAACCGGCGCCTGGGTGATCCCGATGGCGGTCAACTCCGGCCGCGTCTGGCCGCGCAACTCCTTCCTGAAATACCCCGGCCTGATCACGATCTCGATCGGCATGCCGATTTCGTCGGCCAACAAGACCGCCGACGTGCTGAACCAGGAAGTGGAAGCGTGGATCGAGGCCGAGATGCGCCGGATCGATCCCGAAAGCTATCGCCGCAACGCCAGCGAAGCCGCCGCATGAAGCTGCTGCGTCCCACTCCCGACAACCCCGGCGCGCAGCTCGAACTGCCGCTCGCGGAGGCTGCGCCCAGCGCTCCCTCCGCCGCGGATGCCGCGCTGCTGGCGCCCTCGCTGGACACGCCCCCGGCCGACACCTGGCCACCCGCCCTGCCCAACGGCCGCACGCTGCACGTGGGCGAGCGCATGCTCCACTACGCGCTCAAGCGCTCGTCGCGGCGCACCATCGGCTTTACGGTGGATGACCGCGGGCTGTCGATCACGGCGCCACGCTGGGTTACGCTGACCGATATCGAGTCGGCCATCCTGGAAAAGCAGCGCTGGATCTTCAACAAGCTGGGCGAGTGGCGCCACCGCGAGGCTCGCCGCATACTGCCGACGGTGCAATGGCGCGAGGGCGCGAGCCTGCCGTTCCTGGGCAAGCCGATCACGCTCCAGCTCGATTCGCCGGCCGGCGCGCTGCTGTTCGACGCCGACACGCGCGTGCTGCACCTGGCGCTGCCGACGCACGCCGACGAGCAGCAGATCAAGGACCGCGTGCAGGGCTGGCTCCAGCACCAGGCGCGCCGCCTGCTGGTGGAGCGGCTCGATATCTACGCCGACAAGCTCGGCGTGCGCCACACCGGCTTCGCGCTGACCTCGGCCGCCACGCGCTGGGGTAGCTGCACCGCCGACGGCAAGATCCGCCTGAACTGGCGGCTCATGCATTTCCCGCTGTCGATGATCGACTACGTGGCCGCGCACGAACTGGCGCACCTCAAGGAAATGAACCACGGCCCGCGCTTCTGGGAAACCGTGGAATCGATCTTTCCCGAGTTCCGCGATGCCCGCGCCCAGCTGCGCGCGCATCCGCCCGAGCTGCTGCCGACGTTCTGACGCCCGGCGAGGCGGGGAGCCGCCGGCGAGGCCCCGCCATCCGGACTAAAATACGGCCTCGCCATCCTACGAATTCCAGAAAAGGGCTCCCCATGCGACTCCTCCACACCATGCTCCGCGTTGGCGACTACCAGCGCTCCATCGATTTCTACACGCGCGTGCTCGGCATGCAGCTGCTGCGCGAGAGCGACAACCCCGAGTACAAGTACCGCCTGGCGTTCGTCGGCTACGGCCCCGAGAGCGAGACGGCCGTGCTCGAGCTGACCTACAACTACGGCGTGGACCAGTACGACCTGGGCACCGCCTACGGCCACATCGCGCTGGAAACCCCGGACGCCGCGGCGGCCTGCGAGCGCATCCGCGCGGCGGGCGGCAAGGTCACGCGCGAGGCCGGTCCGGTCAAGGGCGGCACCACGGTGATCGCCTTCGTCGAGGATCCGGACGGCTACAAGATCGAGCTGATCGAGCGGCATTCGACGCGTGACGCGTCGCGCCCGTAAGCCAGCCCGATGAACACGCAAGCCCTGACGCGGCGCCCGCTGGACGGCACGGCCATCGGCCTGATGGTGTTGCTGTGCGCCGCCTGGGGCCTGCAACAGGTGGTGATCAAGGTGACGGCGCCGCTGATGGGCGCCGTGCTCCAGGCCGGCGTGCGCTCGGCGATTGCGGCGCTGCTGGTGTTCGCCTTCGCGTCCTGGCGCGGCACGCCGCTGTGGCAGCGCGACGGCACGCTGCGCCCCGGGCTGGTGGCCGGGCTGCTGTTCGGCGCCGAGTTCTTCTGCATCTTCGTCGGGCTGGGCCACACCACGGCCTCGCGCATGGCCGTGTTCCTCTACACCGCGCCGATCTTCACGGCGCTGGGCCTGCACCTCTTCGTGCCCGGCGAGCACCTGCGGCGCGGCCAGTGGCTGGGCGTGGTGCTGGCGTTCTGCGGCATGGCGCTGGCCTTTGTCGATGGCATCGCGGCCACCTCGGCGCATGCCAGCACGCTGCTCGGCGACGCGCTGGGCGTGGTCGCCGGCGCGCTCTGGGCGGCCACGACCATCGTCGTGCGCGCCAGCTCGCTATCAAGCGCCCCGGCCAGCAAGACGCTGCTGTACCAGCTGGCGGTCTCGGCGGTGCTGCTGCTGGCGATGGCGCTAGCGGCGGGTCAGGCCGGGCGGGTGGAAGTCAACGGGATGGTGGTGGCGAGCCTGTTCTACCAGTCGGTGCTGATCGCGTTTGCGAGCTACCTGATCTGGTTCTGGCTGCTCAGGCAGTACCTGGCGTCGCGGCTGTCGGTGTTTTCGTTCCTGACACCGCTGTTCGGCGTAGCCTTCGGGGTGCTGCTGATGCACGACGCCGTCGGCCTGCGCTTCGGCGCGGCGGCGGTGCTGGTGCTGCTGGGGATCGTGCTGGTGAACCGGAAGGGCTGAGGCACAGGCACCGCGATCAAGCTCGCGGCGCCTGTCATCGAACGACTTAGCGCGGGAACGAGAACATTCCGAGCGCGTCGCGTACCTCTTCCAGCGTCTGCTGGGTCAGTTCGCGCGCTTCGGCCGTGCCCTTGCGCAGGATCTCGAACACATAGCCCGGGTCCTTCGCCAGTTCCTCACGGCGCTCGCGGATCGGGCGCAGCATCTCCTGCAGGATGCCTTCCACACGGCGCTTGAGCACCATGTCGCCCAGGCCGCCACGGCGGTAGTGGTCCTTCAGCTCGGTCACTTCCTCCACGTTCGGATCGAACGCATCGAGGTAGGTGAACACGACATTGCCCTCCACCTGGCCCGGATCGGACACCTTCAGGTGGTTCGGGTCGGTGTACATGCGGTGCACCGCTTCCTTGATCTGCTCGGGCGAGGCGCCCAGCGGAATCGCGTTGCCCAACGACTTGCTCATCTTGGCCTTGCCATCGACACCCGGCAGGCGGCCATGCTTGGGGATCAGCGCGGCGGCTTCGGGCAGCACGTCGCGACCCACCTGATGGTTAATCCGGCGCACGATCTCGTTGGTCTGCTCGATCAGCGGCGCCTGGTCCTCGCCCACCGGCACCAGCACGGCCTTGAACCCGGTGATGTCCGCGGCCTGCGAGGCGGGATAGCACAGGAAGCCCGCCGGGATGTCACGGCCAAACCCGCGCGCCTGGATCTCTTCCTTGATCGTCGGATTGCGTTCGAGGCGCGCCACCGTGACGAAATTCAGGTACATCAGCGTCAGTTCGGCCAGCGCGGGCAGGTGCGACTGCACGGTGATCGTGGTCTTGGCCGGGTCGATGCCGACGGCCAGGTAGTCTAGCGCCACTTCCAGCACGTTGCGCCGCACCTTTTCCGGATCGTGGGCGTTGTCGGTCATGGCCTGCGTGTCCGCCAGCAGCACGTACTGCTTGTGCGAGTCCTGCAGGGCGACGCGGCTCTTGAGCGAGCCGACGAAGTGGCCCAGGTGCAGCGGGCCGGTGGGGCGGTCACCGGTCAGGATGACGGGACGCGGGTCGGTTTTCGCGGTTAGCGTGTTGGCGGTCATAAGCGTCGCTGGAACTTCGGAATATTCGAAAAAATTCGGAAAACGGAAAACTCTGCGTGATTCAGGCCACGCCGCGCGCGGGGCGGGGCGCGGCGCTGTCGCCGACGGTGCGCGCCAGCTCGACATACTCGGCCACGGGCACTTCCTCGGCGCGGCGGGTAAGGTCGAAGCCGAGCTTGTCGAAGTCGACCTGATCGCGCAGGAAGGACAGCGTGTTGCGCAGCACCTTGCGGCGCTGGGAGAACGCGGCGGTCACCACGTCGCCCAGCACGCCTGCGTCGCAGGCGGGGTACGGCGAGCGCAGCCGGCCATCCTCGCCGCGCGGCCACGGGATCATGCGCACCACGGCAGAATCGACCTTGGGCGGCGGATTGAACGAGCCAGGTGGCACATCGAGCACATGTTCCATGTGATAGCGCACCTGGAGCATGATCGACAGCCGCCCGAAGGCCTTGCTGCCCGGGTCCGCCACCATGCGCTCCACGACTTCCTTCTGGAGCATGAAGTGCTGGTCGCGCACCTGGTCCGCGAAGTCCATCAGGTGGAACAGCAGCGGGCTGGAAATGTTGTACGGCAGGTTGCCGACGATGCGCAGCGGCCGGCCGGTCTCGTGCAGCTTGCCGAAGTCGAACGCCAGCGCGTCGCCGGCATGCACGACCAGCCGGTCGTTGTAGCGGCGGCGCAGGCGGTCCACGAGGTCGCGGTCCAGCTCCACCACTTGCATCTGCGGCAGGCGCTCGAGCAGCGGGTCGGTCAGCGCGCCGAGGCCCGGGCCGATCTCGACCACGATGTCATTCGGTTGCGGATCGATCGCGCCGACGATGCCGTGGATGATGCCGTCATCGACCAGGAAGTTCTGTCCGAATCGTTTGCGGGCCACATGGCCCTGGTGCACGTTTGAACGCATGGTGTCTGCGGCTGGCGGTCAGCGGGTAGCGGGCCACACGCCGGCATTGCCGTCGTGATGGCGCCCGTTGGCGTGGCCAGCCATGGTAATGGCACTGCGGATGGCCTCGATCATGCTGCCGTGCTCGGCGCGGCCGCTGCCGGCCAGGTCGAGCGCGGTGCCGTGGTCCACCGAGGTGCGGATAAAGGGCAGGCCCAGCGTGATGTTCACGCCGTGCCCGAAGGTGCCGTACTTGAGCGGCGCCAGTCCCTGGTCATGGTACATCGCCAGCACGCAGTCCGCGTCGCGCAGGTGGCGCGGCTGGAACAGCGTGTCGGCTGGATAGGGGCCGCGGGCGTCGATGCCGGCATCGCAGGCCAGGGACAGGGCGGGGCCGATCACGTCGATCTCCTCGCGCCCCATGTGGCCGCTCTCGCCGGCGTGCGGGTTCAGGCCGGTCACCAGGATGCGCGGCCGGGCGATGCCGAAATGGCGACGCAGGTCGGTATCGATGATGGTCAGCGTCTCCACCAGCATCGGGATGTCGAGTGCGTCGGGCACCGCGCGCAGCGGCAGGTGCGTGGTGGCCAGCGCCACGCGCAGCATGGCGTTGTCGTGGGCCGGCTGCGGGCCGGCCAGCATCATCACCACACGCGGCACGGCGGCGCGCTCGGCCAGGTATTCGGTGTGGCCGGTGAACGGCACGCCCGCGTCGTTGATCGTGCTCTTTTGCACCGGCGCGGTGATCATCGCCGCGTATTTGCCGGCCTGCAGGCCGTCGATGGCGGCGTCCAGCAGCGCCAGCACGTAGCGGCCGTTGCGGGCGTCGAGCTTGCCCGGCTCACTCTGCACGCCGAGCGGCACATCCTCCACCACCACCCCGCCTTCGCCGATCTGGCGCGTCCAGGCGTGGCCGACGCCCAGCGCCGCGGCCCGGCTGGCCAGCAGACGGGCATCGCCCAGCACATGGAAGCGGTAGTGCCCGTTGCGGTTGCCATTGCTGCCGGCAAGCTGCAGCAGCGCCCCGATCGTGATGTCGGGGCCGATGCCGGCAGGTTCTCCGGTGGTAATGGCTAGCGCGAGCGGGTCGGGCATGGATGGGGTGGGGTCGGGGGCGCCGGCGGATCAGCGCTGGCGGTTGATGCGGTATTCCACGTACGCCGCGCTGCGGAGCTGGCGCACCCAGTCATCATAGGCGGCGCGCAGCTTCTGCTCCCGGACTTCCGAACGGGCGAAGTCGCGCTGCTTCTCCGCCGACACCTCGGTCTCGCGGCGATTCATCACCTGGATCAGGTGCACGCCGAACTGGGTGACCACCGGGTCGGAGATTTCGCCCGGACGCAGCCGGTTCATGGCCTGCTCGAACTCGGGCACCAGTTCGCCCGACGAGACCCAGCCCAGGTCGCCGCCCTGCTGGGCCGAGCCGTCCTGCGAGAAGCGGCGCGCGAAGTCGGCAAAGTCGCCGCCGTGCGTGATGCGGTCGCGCAGCGTCGTCATCTGGCGGCGTGCCTCGGCCTCGGGCATGTTCGGACCGGTGCGCACGAGGATGTGGCGCACCTGGGTCTGCGTGATGCGCTCGCTGGCCTGCGGCTGGTCGGCGGCCGGCGCGGCGCGCTTGGCCATCAGCCGGATCACATGGAAGCCGTTGGCCGACTCCACCACCTCGGGCACCAGTGCGCCGGGCTGGAGGTCCACCACGGCGTTGGCGAACAGCGCCGGCAGGCGGCCGATCTCGCGGAAACCGAGCGCGCCGCCCTGCGCCGCCTCAGGTGCTTCCGAGTTGGCCTTGGCCAGCGCGGCGAAGTCCGCCCCGCCCTGCGCCTGCTTCAGCAGGCCCTCGGCCTTGGTCTTCAGCTCGGCCTTCTGGGCGTCGGACGCGTTTTCGGGCACGCGGATCAGGATCTGGGCGACGTTGTACTCGGTCGGCCCGGCCGGCGCGGCGCCGCCCTTGCGCGCGGCGAGGTAGTTGTCGATCTCGCCGTCGTAGACCTGCACCTTGGAGTCGACCTCGCGCTCGCGCAGGCGAATCACCTGCACCTGCTTGCGGAGTTCGTCACGATACTTGGTCCAGCTCATGCCGCTGGCTTCCACGCGGCTGCGCAGTTCGGTGGCGGTCAGGCGGTTCTGCTGCGCCACGGACTCGATGGCGCGGTCGACTTCCTGGTCGGTCACGCGGATGCCGGCGTCCTGCGCGGCCTGCGTCTGCACGCGCTCCATCACCAGTCGCTCGAGCACTTCGCCGAGCAGGTCGGCGCGCGGCGGCACCTCACGCTGCGCGGCGCGCAGCTGGCTCTCGATCTCGTCGGCGCGGTCCAGCAGCTCGCGCCGCGTGATCACGCTGTTGTTGACCACCGCCACCACTTCATCGACAAGCTGCGAGCGCTTCTGGCCCGGCTGCGGCACGCCCATCTGCGGCTCGCTCGGCGGCACGGCCTGCTGGGCGGGCTGCTGCAGGAAGATGCCCGAGGTGCGGCCGCTGCCGCTGCCGCTACCGGAAAGTGACGGCTTGCCCGAGGGCGCCGACGGGGCCTTGAGCTGCGCCACGGCTGGCGCGGCCAGCGCGGCAAGCACGGCAGCCATCGCCACGTGCCACAGGGGGTTGGATCGGGACAGCGCGTTGGAAGCTCGACGTTTCATCTTGGTCCGTCATTCATAGTGATCGTACTGGGACGTGGGCACCGGACGTGCGGTAACAGGCTCGTAGCCGGGCACGTTCAGACGCAGCATGTCCAGCGGGTTGGAACCGATCTTGGACAACCCGCGGAATTCCACCTGCAGGAAGAACCGGCCGGTATAGCCCTGCGTGGTGTTGCGGAAACGCTGGTATACCACGCGTCCCACCCAGCAGTCGGCGGCGTATTCGATGCCGGCCAGCGCATCGACCAGTTGGTTGGCGGTCTGGTCGAACGCCACCCGGCCAATACCGTAGGTGCGGCGCGTGATCGGCCACTGGCTCGACAGCTCGAACTGGTCGATGGCCGAGTTATCGGTCACCGAGGTCGGCCGGCGATAGCGGTAGCCCACGTTGACCAGCTTGCGCGACTCCGGCCGCCACGCGAACGCCACGTTCGAGTAGTTCACGCGGTTGTCCTCGGGGCTGTACTGGATGCCCGCATCGAGATAGTAGCCGCGGAACAGCTGGATCGTGGTAGCTGCGAGCAAGTCAGAATAGCTCGGCTTGGTATCTGTGGATGTACCGGTCAGCTGCACGCGCTGGCCGGTGAAGTCCACGCGCTGCGCCAGCGTGCCGCGGAAGCGCTCGATGCCGGTCTCGGACTCGATCAGGCGCGTGGTCACGCCCGCCGTGAGCTTGTTGTTGTCGGCGATCCGGTCATTACCGGTGAACGCGTTCTCGCTGAAGATCTGCCCATAGCCAAAGTCTGTCTGGACAGTATCGAACAGCGGGAACTGGCTCTGGTCGCGGAACGGCGTGTAGACGTAGAACAGGCGCGGTTCCAGCGTCTGGGTGTAGTTCACGCCGAACAGTTTGCTTACGCCAGGCGCCGCGCGGTCGAACACCATGCCCGAGTCCAGGCTCACCGTGGGAATGGCGCGGCCGAACGAGTTCTGCGCGCCGGTGGTGTTGGTGCCGGTGTCCATGTTGTACTGCGCGGCGTTGAAAATCACCTTCGGCGTCACGAACCAGCCCGGGCGGATGATCGGGTAGCTGATCACCGGCTGGATGAACGCGCGGTTGCCCTCGGGCTGCTGGAAGCCGGTGGACGTCAGCGGGATCCGGAAGCGGGTGTAGTCGGCTTCCACCGAGATATCGAAGCCGCCGAAGTCATAACGCGTGTAGCGGGCGTTCAACTGCGGCTCGCGCTCGTACGACGGCTCGCTCGGGCGCAGCGTCTGGAACTTCTGCACCCGTGCCATGAACGTGAAGTCCTGCCAGTTGTAGATCACGCCGCCTTCCTGCGTGTACTGGCGCAGCGTGGACTGGGAGACCGAGCGCGTCAGGTCGTCCGGATACTGGTCGTCGGACACCTTGCTGACGTTGGCATACGCCGTCATGCCCGGAATGATCCGCTGGGTGTGCTGGAACGAATACGCCCAGCGGTCACGCTCGGCCTTCCTGTCGTCCGGCAGGAATTCGGCCCGCAGGCGGCCCGAGTAGCCATCGCCGAGGTAGCGGTAGTCGCCGCCCAGCTGCACGCCGCGCGAGGTCAGCAGGCGCGGATAGAGCGTCAGGTCGCGGTTCGGCGCCAGGTTGAAGTAGTACGGCACTGTCAGGTCGAGCCCCGACTTGGAGCTGTACCCCATCAGCGGCGCCAGCACCCCGCTGCGGCGCTCGTCGTTCAGCGGGAACGAGAACGCCGGCGCGCCGGCGATCGGCACGTTGAAGAAGCGCAGCACGCCGCCGTAGGCGGTACCCACCTGGCGGTCGCTGTCGATGTCGATGCGGTTCGCGCTGAAGTACCAGTCGGCGTTGTCGGGCGAACAGGTCGTGTACGACGCCTTCTTCATCGTGCTGCGGTCGGGGTCGATGAAGTCGATGCGCTCCGCGCTGCCCGCGCCGCCGGTCTGGTGGAAATAGTAGTCGGGCGAGAGCATGTAGCCCTCGTTGGCCTCCACGCGCAGCTTGGCCTCGGGGCCCACGGCCAGCGTGCCGCTCTTGGACAGGCGCACGTTGCCCGTGGCATGGGCCTCGTCGGTGTCCTGGTCATAGGTCACCTTGTCGCCCTTGACCACGGCGCCGTCTCGGCGCAGCTCGGCATTGCCCTCGAGCGCCACGCCCTTTTCGCTGAAGCCGGTCAGGCTGTCGCCCGAGACATAGGCCGGGGCGTTGGGGTTCGACGGGGTCGAGCTCGGCGCGATGTTCATGCTGCTGGCCGTGGCCGCCTTCGGCGGCGCCTCGTCCAGGCGCGGCACCAGCACGCCGGCTTCCGGCGCGGGCGGCGGGGCTTCGGGGGTCTGGGTGACCGCCGGCTCGGCGATGTCGATGTTCGGGATGGCCGAGCCCGCGCCATATTGCGCGTGCACGCTCACCGACAGGCCCGCCATGGCCAGCACGAGCGGACGCAGGGTGCTGGCCGGCAAAGCGGCACGCATGCGCCGCGGCAGGCCGCGCAGCGCGGGCGGTCGGGTGGCCGGATGATGCGGTGATCGTTGTTGTTCGGTCATGCGGACGGTTATCGGTCGGCTCGGCGCCGGGCTGCGGAACGGTCCCGCGAACGGTTCCGTACTTCCCGCCAACCCTTGCCGGAGCAGGCTGCGGGGCAACAAAGGCCCCTCCCGGGGGCCACCCGGCGCCCGGGTCTGGTCGGGTATTATACGGGGCATCGTATCCACCCAATCCGGCATGGCAGCACTTATTCACGACCCAACCTCCGACCCGCGTATCGCCCAGCTCAAGAGTTGGGTCGCCGGGCTCGGCGCCACATGGTCGATCGACCCCGACTCCTGCGCCCCGGCATCCGCCGACGCCAGCTTCCGCCGCTACTTCCGCGTGCGCACCGGCCATGCCGCCCATCCGACGGCCATCGTCATGGACGCCCCGCCCGCGCACGAGGACTGCCGGCCGTTCATCCACGTGGCCGGGCTGTTCGGCGAGGCCGGCGTGACCGTGCCCACCGTGCTGGCCCAGGACCTGGCGCAGGGTTTCCTGCTGCTGGCCGACCTCGGCAGCCAGACCTACCTGTCGAAGCTGGACGCCTCGTCCGCGCGCGGCCTCTATGACGACGCCGCCGCCGCGCTGGTCAGGATCCAGCTGGCCACCCGCCCCGGCACGCTGCCCGCCTACGACCGCGCCCTGCTCCAGCGCGAGCTGGACCTGTTCCCCGAGTGGTACGTGGGCCGCCACCTGGGCGCCACGCTGAACGACGCCCAGCAGGCCGACCTGCGCGAAGTCTTCGACGCCGTGCTGGCCAACAACCTGGCCCAGCCGCAGGTCTACGTGCATCGCGACTATCACTCGCGCAACCTGATGGTCCTGCCCGATGGCGCCAACCCCGGCATCCTGGACTTCCAGGACGCCGTGATCGGCCCGGCCACCTATGACGCGGTCTCGCTCTGGCGCGACGCCTATATAGAGTGGGACGAAGAGCAGCAGCTCGACTGGCTGATCCGCTACTGGGAGCGCGCGCGCAAGGCCGGGCTGCCGCTGAACGCCGATTTCGGCGCCTTCTACCGCGATTTCGAGTGGATGGGCCTGCAGCGCCACCTGAAGGTGCTCGGCATCTTCGCCCGCCTGTACCACCGGGATGGCAAGGACGGCTACCTCGCCAACCTGCCGCTGGTACTCAAGTACACGCGCAACGTGGCCGGCCGCTACACCGAGCTGCGCAAGCTGGTGCGGCTGCTCGATGCCCTGGAAGGCACCGAGCGCCCCGCCGGGTTCACGTTTTGAGCGCCGCCCCCGCTGATCCTGCATCGCCCAGCCCCGCGCCGGTCACCCGTGGCGGGGAATGGTGGGCCGGCGTGCGCGCGCTGGCGCCGATGCTGCTCGGCGTGGTGCCGTTCGGCCTGATCTATGGCGTGCTGGCGGTCAATGCCGGCATGCCCGCCTGGCTGGCCTGCGCGATGAGCGCCATCGTGTTCGGCGGCGCCTCCCAGATGATCCTGACCCAACTCTGGGCGGCCGGCACGCCGGCGCTGGTGATCGCCTTCACCGTGGCGATGGTCAACCTGCGCCACGCGCTCTATTCGGCCACGATCGCCCCGTCGCTGGCACCGCTGCCGCGCCGCTGGAAGGCGCTGGTGGCCTACCTGCTGACCGACGAGGCCTTCGCCGCCATGACGCGCCGCCTGGGCGATACCGGCGAGCGGGCGCGCTACCGCCACTGGTTCTACTTCGGCGCCGGCTTCTCGCTGTGGTCGAGCTGGCAGCTCTCCACGCTGGCCGGCGTGCTGGTCGGCGCGCAGGTGCCGCAGGACTGGCCGCTCGATTTCTTCCTGCCGCTGACCTTCATCGCCATCATCGTGCCGAACCTCAAGCACCGCGCCCACGTGGCCGCCGCGCTGGTGGCCACGGCGCTGGCGGTGGCCTGCTTCGGCCTGCCGCACAAGCTGGGCCTGATGGTGGCCGCGCTGGGCGGTATCGCGGCGGGCATGCTGCTGCTCGGGCGCGGGCACCCCACGCCGGGCCGCAGCCCGCGCAAGGAGCCGGCGGCATGAATCCGATGACCTTGCTGTGGGTGTTTTTGGGCGCCGGGCTGGCCACGTACCTGATCCGGCTGTCGTTCATCGCCGTGGAAGGCCGCGTGCGGCTGCCGTCCTGGTTCCGCACCGCGCTCCAGTTCGTGCCGGCGGCGATGCTCTCGGCGCTGATCGCCCCGGACCTGCTGATGCACGACGGCGCGCTCTACCTGAGCCCCTATAACACCCGGCTCGTGGCCGGGCTGGTGGCCATCGTCATCGCCGCCTACACGCGCAGCGTGGGCTGGACGATTGCCGGCGGCATGGCCACGCTGATCGCCCTGGAGTATTGGTTGTGAACACCCTGAAAGCGATGATCTTCGCGGCGGGACGCGGCGACCGCATGCGTCCGCTGACCGATACCTGCCCCAAGCCGCTGCTGCGCGTGGGCGGCAAGCCGCTGATCGTCTGGAAGATCGAGGCGCTGGCGCGCGCCGGCTTGACCGACATCGTCATCAACCATGCCTGGCTCGGCGAGCAGCTGGAAGCGGCGCTCGGCGACGGCTCGCGCTTCGGCGTGCGCCTGCACTGGTCGGCCGAAGGCAGCGCGCTGGAAACGGCTGGCGGCATAGCCAAGGCCCTGCCGCTGCTGACGCCAAACCCCGACGCCGGCGAGATCTTCCTGGCCGTGTCGGGCGACATCTTCTGCGACTTCGACTACGCCGCGCTGCTGCCGCGCGCCCGCGCCATGGCCGGTGCGGAGCGACCGATGATGCACCTGGTGATGGTGCCCAATCCGCCCTTCCACCCGCGCGGGGACTTCGCGCTGGGCGCCGACGGCCTGCTGCGGCTGCCCGATGATGCGGGGGATGCCGTGCCGCTGACCTTCGGCAATATCGGCCTGTACGACACGCGCCTGTTCCGCGAGATCGCGCCGGGTCAGAAAGTGGCGATGACGCCCTATTACCGCGCAGCGATTGCCAGCGGCGATGCCACCGGCGAACGTTTCGACGGCCGTTGGGAGAACGTCGGCACGCCGGCGCAGCTGGCCGCGCTGGATACCGAGTTGCGCGCCGAACTGGGCGTGCCCGCCACCGGCACCGGCGGCGCCTGAGGCGCCCGCGCCACCAGCCAGGCTCCCAGCGGGGCCACCCGCACGCCGACGGGTTTAGAATCGGCATCATTCCCCACCTCGCCACCTCGCCACCCACTCCATGTCCGCACCCGACTCCGCCCTGCTTGGCGCCTGCCGCGACCGCCGCGCCCGYGTGCTGCAACAYCTGCGYGCCRGCGGYGGCGGCGTGGCCATCGTGCCCACCGCGSCCGARGCCATGCGCAAYCGYGACAGCGACTAYCCSTAYCGKCACGACAGCTATTTCTATTACCTGACCGGCTTCACCGAGCCCGAGGCGGTGCTGGTGCTGGTGGCCGGCGCGCCCGGGGAAGGCCCCGGCGCGGACCGCAGCATCCTGTTCTGCCGCCCCAAGCACGAGGAGCGCGAGATCTGGGATGGCTTCCGCCATGGCCCGGAAGGCGCGCGCGCCGCGTTCGGCCTGGACGAGGCGCACTCGGTGGAGGAAATCGACGCCCTGCTCCCGCCGCTGCTGGCCAATCGCGCCCAGGTGGCCTACCCGCTGGCCGCCTCGGCCGAGACGGACCTGAAGGTGCGCGGCTGGCTCGACGCCGTGCGCATGCAGGGCCGCGCCGGCGTGGCCGCACCGTCCGCCGCGCTCGACGTGCGCACTATCCTCGACGAAATGCGGCTGTTCAAGGACGCCGGCGAGGTGGCGATCATGCGCCGCGCGGGCGAGATCTCGGCCCAGGCGCACGTGCGGGCCATGCGCGCCTCGCGGGCCGGGTTGCGCGAATATCACCTCGAAGCCGAACTGCTCTACGAATTCCGTCGCCATGGCGCGCAGAGCGTGGCCTACAACTCGATCGTGGCCACCGGCCCGAACGCCTGCGTGCTGCACTACCGCGCCGGCCCGGCCGAATTGCGCGATGGCGACCTGTGCCTGATCGACGCCGGCTGCGAACTCGACGGCTATGCGTCGGACATCACCCGCACCTTCCCGGTCTCGGGCCGCTTCTCGCCCGCCCAGCGCGAGCTGTACGACCTGGTGGTGGCCGCGCAGGACGCCGCCATCGCCGAGACGCGCGCCGGCGTGCCGTACAACGTGCCCCACGACGCCGCCGTGAAGGTGCTGGCGCAGGGCATGCTCGACACCGGCCTGCTCGACCGCAACAAGGAAGGCACGCTCGACGACGTGCTGGCCAGCGGCAGCTATCGCCGCTTCTATATGCACCGCACCGGCCACTGGCTGGGCATGGACGTGCACGACGTGGGCGAGTACCGCGCGCCGGGCCCGCTGCCCGCCGGCCATGAGGGCGAGCGGCCGTGGCGGCCGCTGGAACCCGGCATGGTGCTGACCATCGAACCTGGTATTTACGTGCGCCCGGCTGAAGACGTGCCGGAGCGCTACTGGCATATCGGCATCCGGATCGAGGACGACGCGGTCGTCACCGCCGGCGACTGCGACCTGCTCACGCGCGGCGTGCCGGTCAAGGCCGATGACATCGAAGCGCTGATGCGCGACAACCTGGGAGACATCGCACGATGAAGACCCTGCTCCGCAAGCTGTTCAGCGGTGGCGGCACGCAACACACGCATTCCAGCAAGCCCGCAGCAGCGCGGCAAGTGGTGCCGGGCGAGCCGTTCGTGATCAATCTGTATGACGACCGCCTGGTCGTGCATCGTCCTGACGGCCAGCGCGAGGAACTCGCCTGGGACGCGCTGGAACGCGTGATCGTGCGCGTTTCCGACCGCGCGCCGTGGACCGGCGCCGCCTGGCTGATCCTGGCCGGCGACGCGGAGAGCAAGCAGGGCTGCGTGGCCCCGCTGGACGCCGCCAACGGCGATGCGCTGGTGGCGCACCTCCAGGCCCTGCCCGGCTTCCACCAGCAGAAGCTCGACAACGCGCTGCGCGATGCCGCCGCCGGCAAGTCGCGCACGGATGCCGTGCTGTGGAAGCGTGCCGCGGCGAATGCGGCGAATGCGGCCGATACGGCCCAATCCGGCGAGGAAGCTCCTGATGACAAGCCCCGTGACCCTCAGCACCACTCCCAGTCCCAGCCACAGTCCGGCGCCCAGCCCTGAGCCGTTCGACATCGCCATCGTCGGCGGCGGGCCCGTCGGCCTGGCGCTGGCGGCGCAGTTGCTGCGCACCACGCCGTGGCGGATCGTGCTGATCGATGCGGCCACGCCGGCCCGCGCCGCGCGGGACCCCCGGGCGATTGCGCTGTCGCACGGCAGCCGCCAGCTGCTCGAGCAGATTGGCGCGTGGCCGATGCCGGCGCAACCCATCGAGCACATTCACGTGTCGCAGCGCGGGCGCTTTGGCCACGTGAAACTGCATCACGACGACTACGGCGTGCCGGCGCTCGGCTATGTCGTGCGCTATGGCGACCTGTGCCAGACGCTGGAACGCGCGCTGGCTCGTGCCGCGGACGCCGCGCCGGGCCGCCTGGCGCGCCAGTTCGAGACGCGCATCGACGACATCGCGCAGGACACCAAGGCCGAGCGGCAGGAAGATGCCGCGCTGGTGCGGCTGACCGGCACCTCGCATGCCGATCAGGTCGGGCTGCCCATGGCGGTCACGGCGCGCCTCGCCGTGCAGGCCGAAGGCGGACTGTTCCACCAGCGCACGCAGCGGCTGGCGCGCAGCGCCGAAACCTCCCGGCGGCGCGACTACCAACAGACGGCCATCATCGGCCATGTGACGTGTACGCAACCGCGGCGAGGCTGGGCTTGGGAGCGCTTCACCGAGGAAGGGCCGCTCGCGCTGCTGCCGCATGACGAACACGGCACTGCCGGCTATGCGATGGTCTGGTGCTGCCCGCCCGATACGGCCATGCGGCGGCTCGCGCTGTCCGATGCCGAATTCGCCGCGGAACTGGGCGAGGCGTTCGGCTCGCGCATGGGCCGCTTCACGCTGGTGGGCAAGCGTCACGCGTTCCCGCTGGGGCTGAATGCGGCGCCGGTGACCGTCGATGGCCGCATCGCGGCGGTCGGCAACGCCGCCCAGACGCTGCATCCGGTGGCCGGACAAGGGTTGAACCTTGGCCTGCGCGATGCCTTCGCACTGGCTGACTCGCTGCGCGCCGGCTGCACGCCGCAGGCGTTGCAGGCCTTCGCCGGCCGCCACCGCGTGGACCGGGCGATGACCATCGGCGTGACCGACCTGCTGCCGCGTGTCTTCGGCATCGGCGGGCCGCTGGCGGCGCATGTGCGCGGGGCGTCGCTGGCAGCGCTGGCCTGCGTGGCGCCGCTCAAGGACGCGCTGGCGCGCCACATGATGTACGGCGCGCGCCGCTGATCCCTCGTGGGGGGCGGGCACCGTGCCACGCAGGCAAGGCCCGCCCCCTCATCCATGATATTTGCTCATTTCTTGGGCAACCCGGTCCGTTTGGCGGTAAAATCCCGCCCTCGCGCCTTCCCCCAGTACCCGTTTACCGAACGCGCCATGTGACGCAAAACCGTCACGTGCGCCTGTTCCATTCGCTATTCCTATCGTGCAGATCGGTCCGCATCGTCTTCGCAACAACCTGTTCGTCGCCCCCATGGCCGGGGTGACGGACCGGCCGTTCCGCCAGCTGTGCAAGCAGCTGGGTGCGGGCTACGCGGTGTCCGAGATGGTGGCGTCCAACGCCCAGCTCTGGAAGAGCGAGAAGACCATGCGCCGCGCCAACCACGCGGGCGAGGTGGAGCCGATCTCGGTGCAGATTGCCGGCGCCGAGCCGGGGATGATGGCCGAGGCGGCCCGCTACAACGTGGACCGGGGCGCGCAGATCATCGACATCAATATGGGCTGCCCGGCCAAGAAGGTCTGCAACGTGGCGGCCGGGTCGGCGCTGCTGCAGAATGAGCCGCTGGTGGTGCGCATCGTCGAGGCCGTGGTGGGTGCCGTGGGCGACCGCGTGCCCGTGACGCTGAAGATCCGCACCGGCTGGGACCGCGAGCACAAGAATGCGCTGCGCGTGGCGCGCCTGGTGGAAGACGCCGGCATCAGCATGCTGACGATCCACGGGCGCACCCGCGCGGACCTGTACCACGGCGAGGCCGAGTACGAGACGATTGCGGCGGTCAAGCAGTCGATCCGGATTCCCGTGGTGGCCAACGGCGACATCACGTCGCCGCAGAAGGCGCGCGAGGTGCTGGCCGCCACCGGCGCGGACGCGATCATGATCGGCCGCGCGGCGCAGGGCCGGCCGTGGCTGTTCCGCGAGATCGAACACTTCCTGGCGACGGGCGAGATGCTGCCGTCGCCCGAGGTGGCCGAGATCCGCGCGATCATGAACCATCACCTGGCCGACCACTACGCGTTTTACGGCGAGTTCACCGGCGTGCGCACCGCGCGCAAGCACATTGCCTGGTACACGCGCGGCCTCAAGGGCGCGAACCTGTTCCGGCATCGGATGAACACGCTGGAGTCCACCACGGCGCAGCTGGAGGCCGTGAACGCCTTCTTCGACGAGCAGGCGGCGATTTCCGACCGCCTGGTCTATGTGGAAGACGGCGACGCCACGGCCGAAGGCCAAGATAAGAACGCCGACAACAACAACAAGAACAAGGAATTGCTTGCCGCATGAGCCGCAACGCCATCGATCAATGCATCCGGGACAGCCTGGATACCTACTTTCGCGACCTGGACGGCGAAGAGCCGTCCAATATGTACAACATGGTGCTGGAGGCCGTGGAACGGCCCCTGCTGGAAGCCGTGATGGCGCGCGCAGAGCGCAACCAGTCGCTGGCGGCCGCCTATCTCGGCATCAATCGCAACACGCTGCGCAAGAAGCTGCAGCAACACGGTTTACTTTGAAGCGTTCCCCCAAGCCATGATCAAGCAAGCCCTTCTCTCCGTTTCCGACAAGACCGGCATCGTCGATTTCGCGCGCGACCTGAACGCGCTCGGCGTGGTGCTGCTTTCCACCGGCGGCACCGCCAAGCTGCTGGCCGACGCCGGCCTGCCCGTGACGGAGGTGGCCGACTACACCGGCTTTCCGGAAATGCTGGACGGCCGCGTGAAGACGCTGCACCCCAAGGTGCACGGCGGCATCCTGGCTCGCCGCGACCTGCCCGAGCACGTGGCCGCGCTGGCCGAGCACCAGATTCCCACCATCGACCTGCTGGTGGTGAACCTGTACCCGTTCCAGCAGACCGTGGCCAAGGATGACTGCACGCTGCCGGACGCCATCGAGAACATCGACATCGGCGGCCCGACCATGCTGCGCTCGGCGGCCAAGAACCACCGCGACGTGACCGTGATCGTGGACCCGGCCGACTACGCCGTGGTGCTGGACGAAATGCGCGCCAACGCCAACAGCGTCGGCTACGACACCAACTTCCGCCTGGCCACCAAGGTCTTCGCGCATACCGCCCAATATGACGGCGCGATCACAAACTACCTGACCAGCCTCGGCGCCGACAAGTCGCACCAGGCCCGCAGCGCCTATCCGAAGACGCTGAACCTGGCCTTCGAGAAGGTGCAGGAGATGCGCTACGGCGAGAACCCGCACCAGTCGGCTGCCTTCTACCGCGACCTGAAGGCCGTGGACGGCGCGCTGGCCAACTACGTGCAGCTGCAGGGCAAGGAGCTGTCGTACAACAACATCGCCGACGCGGACGCCGCGTGGGAGTGCGTGAAGTCGTTCGATGCCGCCAACGGCGCCGCCTGCGTGATCATCAAGCACGCCAACCCGTGCGGCGTGGCCGTGGGCGTGAACGCGCTGGAAGCCTACGACAAAGCCTTCAAGACCGACTCGACCTCGGCCTTCGGCGGCATCATCGCCTTCAACGTGGAACTGGACGAAGCCGCCGCGCAGGCCGTGGCGAAGCAGTTCGTGGAAGTGCTGATCGCCCCTTCGTTCAGCACGGCGGCCCGCAACGTGTTCGCGGCCAAGCAGAACGTGCGTCTGCTGGAGATTCCGCTGGGCAAGGGCGTGAACCAATACGACCTCAAGCGCGTGGGCGGCGGCCTGCTGGTGCAGGGTCCCGATGCGCGCAACGTGCAGCCGTCCGAGCTGCGCGTGGTGACGCGCCGCCATCCCACCCCGAAGGAAATGGACGATCTGATGTTCGCCTGGCGCGTGGCCAAGTTCGTGAAGTCGAACGCCATCGTGTTCTGCGGCGGCGGCATGACGCTGGGCGTGGGCGCGGGCCAGATGAGCCGCGTGGATTCCGCCCGCATCGCCAGCATCAAGGCGCAGAACGCCGGCCTGACCCTGGCGGGCTCCGCCGTGGCCAGCGACGCCTTCTTCCCGTTCCGTGACGGCCTGGACGTGGTGGTGGATGCAGGCGCAACCTGCGTGATCCAGCCGGGCGGCTCGATGCGCGACGACGAGGTGATCGCCGCCGCCGACGAGCGCAACATCGCCATGGTGCTGACCGGCACGCGCCACTTCCGGCATTGAGACGCGGCGGCGCATACTGAGGCGCCGGCCCTCTCCCCTCAGTGGGAGAGGGTCGGGGAGAGGGGTGGTCTAGCAAAGCACCACGACGAACGAAGCCCAAACAACACCATGCGCATCCTCGGCATCGATCCCGGCCTCCGCACCACCGGCTTTGGCGTGTTGGAAAAACACGGCAACAAGCTGGCCTACGTGGCCTCCGGCACCATCAAGAGCGACGGGAATTCCAGCCTCCCGGAGCGGCTCAAGACCCTTTACGACGGCATCTCCGAAGTCGCCCGCACCTATGCGCCCGACTGCGCGGCCATCGAGAAGGTCTTCGTCAACGTCAATCCGCAGTCCACGCTGATGCTCGGCCAGGCGCGCGGGGCCGCCATCTGCGGCCTTGTCGGCCATGGCCTGCCCGTGTTCGAGTACACCGCGCTCCAGTTGAAGGTGGCCGTGGTCGGCTATGGCCGGGCCAACAAGGAACAGGTGCAGGAGATGGTGATGCGGCTGCTGGCGCTGTCCGGCAGGCCGAGTTCCGATGCGGCCGATGCGCTCGGCGTGGCCATCTGCCATGCCAACGGCGGCGATACCCTCGGCACGCTGGCCGGCATGGCGCCCGACCTGGCCCGCAAGGGGCTGCGCGTACGGCGCGGGCGCCTGGTCGGGTAGTCCGGCGCCGGACAGGCCAACTCCGGCCTCTGCTCGTACAATCGGCGTTCCGCCCCATCCCATGAACGCCGCGCGATGTCCTTCCTTCCCCGCCTGACCCTTGCCTTTGCCACTGCCACCCTGATTGCGGGCTGCGCCACACCGCACCACGCACATAAGGACAAGGCGGCGGCCTCCACCGCGGCGGTCCCGGCGCCCGCCCCGGCCGCCCCGCCGGCCCCGAAAGCGCTGGTCATCGCCCATCGCGGCGCCAGCGCGCTGCGCCCGGAGCACACGCTGGCGTCCTACGCCAAGGCCATCGAGGACGGCGCCGACGTGATCGAGCCGGACCTCGTCATGACCCGCGACGGCGTGCTGGTCGCCCGCCACGAGAACGACATCACCGGCACCACCAATGTGGCCGAAGTGGCGGAGTTTGCCGACCGCAAGCGCATCAAGGTCATCGACGGGGAACGCCTGACCGGCTGGTTCACCGAGGACTTCACGCTGGCCGAGCTGAAGACGCTGCGCGCCCGCGAGCGCATTCCCAAGCTGCGCCCGCTCAACGCCAAGCTGAACGACCAGTTCGAGATTCCCACTTTCGACGAAATCCTGCGGCTGGCCTCGCAGGCGGCCATCAAGCGCGGCCGCCCGGTGGGGATCTACCCCGAGCTGAAGCACCCGAGCTACTTCCGGGGTATCGGCCTGCCGCTCGAGGAGAAAGTCGCCGCCGCGCTGCAGGCCAACGCCTACGCCCGCAGCGCGCCGGTCTTCGTCCAGTCGTTCGAAGTGGGCCCGTTGCGCACGATGAAGCGGCTGCTGGGCACCTCGATGCCGAACGTGAAGATCGTACAGCTGATTGGCAGCCCGTCCAGCCGCCCCGCCGACTGGCGCCTGGCCGGCGACACGCGCAACTACGCCGAGATGCTCACGCCACTGGGCCTGCGCGAAGTGGCGACCTACGCCAACGGCATCGGCCCCGAGAAGAGCAACGTGGTGCCACGCGACGCCCAGGGCGGGCTGGCCGCCCCCACGGCGCTGGTGACCAACGCCCACGCGGCCGGGCTGACGGTCCACCCGTACACGTTCCGGCCCGAGAACAGCTTCCTGCCGAAGCCGTTCCGGGTGGCCGGCGATGACGCCACGCGCAGCCCCAACGGCCTGGTGCGCGAAATCCAGGCCTTCTTGGCCGCCGGCGTGGATGGCGTCTTCACCGACGACCCGGCGCTGGGCCGCCGCGCCGTGGACAGCGCACCGGAGCGATAACCCGCAGCGATAACCGCCAGCGCGCCACCCGCACGCGCTACACTTGCCGGCAATTTCGTCACCCCACCCTGCCCACCATGATCGGTCGCATTGCCGGCACCCTGCTTGAGAAGAATCCCCCGCACCTGTTGGTCGACTGCCACGGCGTGGGCTATGAGATCGACGTGCCGATGAGCACGTTCTACAACCTGCCCGCCGTGGGCCAGCCGGTGACGCTGCTGACGCAGCAGATCGTGCGCGAGGATGCCAACCTGCTCTACGGCTTCGGCTCGGCGTCCGAGCGCAACACGTTCCGCGAGTTGATCAAGATCACCGGCATCGGCGCACGCATGGCGCTGGCCGTGCTGTCGGGGCTGTCCGTGAGCGAACTGGCGCAGGTCGTCACACTGCAGGAGGCAGGCCGGCTGACGCGGATTCCAGGCATCGGCAAGAAAACCGCCGAGCGGCTGCTGCTGGAACTCAAGGGCAAGCTGGGGGCCGAACTGGGCCACGCGCCGGGCGCCACGCCCGTCGCCGACAGCGCCGTGGACGTGCTCAACGCCCTGCTGGCGCTGGGCTACTCCGAGAAAGAGGCCGCGCTGGCCATCAAGCAGGTGCCGGCCGGCACGGGTGTGTCCGACGGCATCAAGCTGGCGCTGAAGTCGCTCTCGAAGGGCTAGCGAAGGGCTAGCGCGAGAGGCAGCCGGCGTAGAATGACGGCTGTCCCGCATTCCACCGCCATGATCGAAACCGACAAGCTCACCGGCGCCGAGCGCCAGCCCGAACGGGTTATCTCGGCCACCCCCGCCTCCGCCCGCGAGGAGGCCTTCGAGCGCGCCCTGCGGCCCAAGCTGCTGGACGAGTACGTCGGCCAGGAAAAGATCCGTGGCCAGCTCGACATCTTCATGCACGCGGCCCGCAACCGCCGCGAGGCGCTGGACCACGTGCTGCTGTTCGGCCCGCCGGGCCTCGGCAAGACCACGCTGGCCCACATCATCGCGCGCGAAATGGGCGTGAGCCTGCGCCAGACCTCCGGGCCGGTGCTCGAGCGCCCGGGCGACCTGGCCGCGCTGCTGACCAACCTCGAAGCCAACGACGTGCTGTTCATCGACGAAATCCACCGGCTCTCGCCGGTCGTCGAGGAAATCCTGTACCCGGCGCTCGAGGACTACCAGATCGACATCATGATCGGCGAAGGCCCGGCGGCCCGCTCGGTCAAGCTGGACCTGCAGCCGTTCACGCTGGTGGGTGCCACCACGCGCGCCGGCATGCTGACCAACCCGCTGCGCGACCGCTTCGGCATCGTGGCGCGGCTGGAGTTCTATACGGCCGAGGAACTGGCGCGCATCGTCACGCGCTCGGCCCAGTTGCTCAACGCGGTGATCGAGCCCCTGGGTGCGCTCGAGATAGCCCGCCGGGCGCGCGGCACGCCGCGTATCGCCAACCGGCTGCTGCGCCGCGTGCGCGATTACGCCGAGGTGAAGGGCGACGGCACGATCAGCCGCGAGACGGCCGATGCCGCGCTGGCGATGCTCGACGTGGACCGCGTCGGCTTCGACCTGATGGACCGCAAGCTGCTGGAAGCCGTGCTGCACAAGTTCGGCGGCGGCCCGGTGGGCGTGGACAACCTGGCGGCGGCCATCGGCGAGGAGCGCGACACCATCGAGGACGTGCTGGAGCCCTACCTGATCCAGCAGGGTTACCTGCAGCGCACACCGCGCGGCCGGGTGGCGACGGCGGCGGCGTACCGGCATTTCGGGCTCGCCACGCCGCAGGACGACTCCGGCAGCGATCTGCTTGAGACGCCCTGAGCGTCCCCTAAGCGTCCCCTAAGCGTCCGCTGAGCGTCCCCTAAGCCTCTCCCCAGACAAAATCGGCCGAATCCGGCCTGCTGCAGTGCGCAACGACCGCGCATTGCAGCCCGCCCCCGCCAGTTAAACGTTTTCGCGCACCGCTCCAAATTTTTTCGAAGTGGATTGCCCGCTTATGGCCGGTTGTCCACAATGGCTCCATCAGTTTCCACTTACAGCGCCCATTGCGCCAGAAAGGACTCAGAGCCATGATCCAGCGACCCATCCCGACCCTTGCCTTGCTTGCCAGCCTGCTCCTGGCCGCTGGCGCCGTGCATGCGCAGAAGACGCCTGCGCCGGTCGGCATCGCCGAGGAAGCCGTTATCAGCGGCAAGGTCGTCGATGTCGATGTCAACTCGAAGGCCGTGCTCGTGCAGGGGCCGAAGGGCAATATCGTCGAGATCGTGGGCGGCGACGAGGCCAAGAATATCGGCAACGTGCGCAAGGGTGACATCGTCACGCTGACGCGCGCGGCGGCCGTGGTGGCGGCGCTGGAGCCGCTCGACAGCAAGGACACCCCGCTGGTGGAGCAGGTGGAGCGCACCTCGCGCGCGGCCGAGGGCGGCAAGCCCGGCGTGATGCGCGAGATCACCACCACCATCACGGCGCAGATCACCAAGATCGATACCGCCAATCGCACCGTGACCTTCCGTGGCCCGCGCGAGACGCTGCGCACGGTCAAGGTCCGTGACCCGAACATCGACCTCACCAAGATCAAGCAGGGCCAGATGGCGAAGATCGTCGTGCGTGAGGTGGTCGCCATCACCGTGAAGTCGCCTAACGCCGGCTGAAGTCCGGTCCGAACCACCGGAAAGAGTCGAATGCAGTACTTTTCCCCATCAGGAGGTTGCATATGAATCGACGCCATTTCGTGACGCGGGTGACCGGATCGGGCCTGCTCGTGGCCACGGCCTTTGCCGCGGGCTGCACCACCACGGGTCCCAAGACGCCCGAGGACGCCGCCGCCAAGAAACAGGAAATCGACGCCGGCGTGGACGGCGCGCTGAACCGGCTCTACGCCTCGGTGGACGGCTCGCGCGAGCTGGCCAACCGTTCCCAGGGCATTCTGGTGTTCCCGCGCGTGATCGGCGGCGGGCTGGTCGTGGCCGGCGAGTACGGCGACGGCGCGCTGCGCTCGAAGGGCGCCACGGTGGGCTACTACCGCACGATCTCGGCCTCGTTCGGCTTCACCGCCGGCGGCCAGTCGAAAGCGGTGATCTTGATGTTCATGACGCCCGAGGCCTACAACAAGTTCGTGCAGTCCAGCGGCTGGACGGCCGGCGTGGACGGCAGCGTGGCGCTGGCCAAGATCGGCGCGAACGGCAAGCTGGATACCGTCACGGGCCAGCAGCCGGTGATCGGCTTCGTGCAGACCAACGCGGGGCTGATGTTCGATGCCTCGATCGACGGCTCCAAGATCAGCAAGCTGTCGCTCTGATCGACCTGGTTTTCCCATCCTCCAGGGTGTGTTGGCTCCCGGCTCCGGCCGGGAGTTTTCTTTTGCGGGCCCGGCGGGCCCGGCTTGCCGACACGTGTGGCGCCGCGCTGGCATAATCGCGCGAACCCCCGCACCGGAAGCGCTCCCGCCCATGCCCCCGCCCCTGTCCTCGCCCGAGTCTCACGCCACGCCCCTCCCTGCCGTCGATGCCGCGCACACTGGTCGCGTCTACCGCTACTACGACTTGGTCATGGTGGCCTTCGTCACGGTACTGCTCTGCTCCAACCTGATCGGCGCGGCCAAGGCGGCGCAGGTCACGCTACCCGTGATCGGCCCGGTCACCTTCGGCGCCGGCGTGCTGTTCTTCCCGATTTCGTACATTTTTGGCGACGTGCTGACCGAGGTCTACGGCTATGGCCGCGACCGCCGCGTGGTCTGGGCCGGCTTCACCGCGCTGGCCTTCGCCACGTTCATGAGCCTGGTGGTGCTGAAGATGCCGGTGGCGCCRTTCATGGCGGACTACCAGAAGAGCCTGGAGGATGTGTTCGGCAACACGTGGCGGATCGCGCTGGGGTCGCTGATCGCGTTCTGCTGCGGCAGCTTCACCAACAGCTACGTGCTGGCGAAGATGAAGCTGTGGAGCGGCGGGCGCTGGCTGTGGACGCGCACCATCGGCTCCACGCTGGCCGGGGAACTGGTCGATTCCTCGCTGTTCTACGTGATTGCCTTCTATGGCATCTGGCCGCTGGAGAAGGTGATCCAGGTGGCCGTGGCCCAGTACGTGCTGAAGACGGCCTGGGAAGTGGTCATGACGCCGGTCACCTACAAGGTGGTGGGCTTCCTGAAGCGGGCCGAGAACGAGGACTGGTTCGACCGGCACACCAACTTCACGCCGTTCCGGCTCAAGGTCTGAGCCTTCCGGGGTGGGCCCCCGGACGCGCGGCTAGGGCACGCGCTTGTCGACTTCGTCGAGCGCCAGCGCCTCCAGGTGGCTCACATCGCCCCATTGCAGCAGGGTCAGGTGCGCGCTGTCGCTGCGCAGGCGGTTGACGCTGGCGTTCAGCAGTTCGTGCTGGCGCGGCGCCTCGAGCGTCATGCCGGTGGCCTCGCGATACAGGCAGTCGAGCACGCCGCCGTGCGCCACCAGCGCGATGCGCTCGCCCGGATGCCGGCGCGACAGCGCCAGCGCGGCCTCGACCGCGCGCTCGTGGAACTCCAGCAGCGACTCGCCCTCGGGCGGCGCGTAGTCCGGCACGCGGGCCTGCCAGCGCGCGAAGTCCTCGGGGCGCTGCTCGGCCACTTCGGCATAGGTCATGCCTTCCAGGTCGCCGTAGCAGCGCTCGCGCAGGCGGGCGTCGGGCCGCATTTGCAGACCCAGCGTCTCGGCCAGCGGCATGGCGGTTTCCATGGCGCGGCCCAGGTCGCTCGAATAGATGGCGTCGATCGGCTCGCCGGCCAGCGCCTCGGCCAGCGCGGCCGCCTGGGCGCGGCCCACCTCGTTCAGCGGGATATCGAGCTGGCCCTGCAGGCGCCGCGCGCGGTTCCAGGCCGTCTCGCCATGACGGATCACGATCAGGTGGGTGTAGGCCAGCGACTGCGGCCCGGAGCTTTGCGACATGCCGGTTCCTTGGGGGCGACGGTTGCGCGCCGGGTCTGCGCCCGGCGTGCGGATGATTACCGGATCAGTTTCGGATTGAGCGTGTAGGTGCCGGTGAGCGAGGCTTCGGCCAGCACGTGGCCCTGGATGGCCTGGCGCACATCGGCGCCAGTGAAATGGCCTTCCACGGGCAGGCGTTCGATATCGAGCGCGTAGACCGTGAACACGTAGCGGTGCACCAGCGCGTCGTTCCAGGGCGGGCAGGGACCGTCGTAGCCGAAGTAGTGGCCCTTCATGTCCTCGTCGCCGGAAAACCACGCCGTGTAGTCGTTGGTGCCGTGGCGCAGGCCGCCGGCCACGGCCGTGCCGACCAGCGTGTCCGGGCCCGGCTTGCCGCGCGCGATCACGCCGTCGCTGTGCGTGCCGGCCGAGATCGTGTTCAGGCCCGGCGGTATGTCCACCAGCACCCAGTGGAAGAAGTCCGCGCGCGGCAGCGTGGCCGGCACTTCGCGGTCGGCCTGGTTCACGTCGTCGCCCACGCTCGGCACATCGGGATCATGGGCGACCAGCACGAACGAACGCGTCTCGGCGGGGAAACCGTCCCAATGCAGGTCCGGATTGCGATTGCTCGACAGCGCCACATGATTGGCGGCATCGGGCACGCAGAACGCAAACTCGCCCGGAATGGGCGCGTTGTCGGCAAATGCCTTGCTCCAGAGTTTCATGAGGATCTCCTTGGATGTGTCACGCCGTGCCGGCCGGCGGCACGCGCAGCCAGAACGTCACGGGGCCGTCATTGACGAGGCTGACCTGCATCATCGCGCCAAACTCGCCGGTTTCCACCGACGAATGCGCGGCGCGCGCGCGGGCCACGAAATGTTCATACAATCGCCTACCATCCTCGGGCGACGCCGCCGGCGTGAAGCTCGGCCGCGTGCCGCTGTTGGTATCGGCGGCAAGCGTGAACTGCGACACCACCAGCAGCCCGCCCGCCTTGCCCTGCCCGTCCATGTTCTGCACCGGCAGGTTCATCTTCCCCTCGGCGTCTGAAAACACGCGGTAGGCGAGCAGCTTGGCCAGCAGGCGCTCGGCCTGGGCCTCGGTGTCGCCGCGCTCGGCGCAGACCAGCGCCAGCAGCCCGGCGCCGATCTCGCCGGTGGTGCGGCCCGCCACGGTCACGCGGGCCTGCGCCACGCGCTGGATCAGGGCGATCATCGCGCCTTACACCAGGGTCACGCGCGCGAAGCGGCGCTTGCCCACCTGGACCACATAGGTGCCGGCGGCCACCTTTGTGGACTTGTCGCCGACCACGGAGCCGTCGATCTTGACGCCGCCCTGCTCGATATTGCGGTTGGCTTCCGAGGTGGACGGCACCAGGTTGGCCTGCTTCAGGAGTTGGGCGATGCCCAGCGGCGCGCCTTCCAGCGTCACCGCCGGGATGTCGTCCGGCACGCCGCCGCGCGCGCGGTGGTTGAAGTCCTCGAGCGCCTTCTCGGCATCGGCCGCGCTGTGGAAGCGCGTGACGATCTCCTGCGCCAGCGCCACCTTGCATTCGCGCGGGTTGCGGCCCAGCGCGATCTCCTGCTTCATCAGGTCGATCTCGCTCATCGGCCGGAACGACAGCAGCGTGAAGTACTGCCACATCAGGTCGTCCGAGATGCTCATCAGCTTGCCGAACATGTCGTTCGGGGCCTCGGCCACGCCGATGTAGTTGTTTTTCGACTTCGACATCTTCTCGACGCCGTCCAGCCCCACCAGCAGCGGCATGGTCAGGATGCACTGCGGCTCCTGGCCGTATTCCTTCTGCAGCTCACGGCCCACCAGCAGGTTGAACTTCTGGTCGGTGCCGCCCAGCTCGATATCGGCCTTGAGCGCCACGGAATCGTAGCCCTGCATGAGCGGATAAAGGAACTCATGGACCGAAATCGGAATCCCAGACCGGAACCGTTTGGTGAAGTCGTCGCGCTCCATCATCCGGGCGACGGTGTACTTGGCTGCCAGCTGGATCATGCCGCGCGCGCCGAGCGGGTCGCTCCACTCGCTGTTGTAGCGGATTTCGGTCCGGGCGGGGTCGAGCACCAGGCTGGCCTGGCGGTAGTAGGTCTGGGCGTTGGCCTCGATCTGCTCCCGGGTAAGCGGCGGCCGGGTGGCATTGCGGCCGGACGGATCGCCGATCGTGGAGGTGAAATCGCCGATCAGGAAGATCACCTGGTGGCCAAGGTCCTGGAGCTGGCGCAGCTTGTTCAGCACCACGGTGTGACCCAGGTGGATGTCCGGCGCGGTGGGGTCCAGGCCCAGCTTGATGCGGAGTGGCACCCCGGTGGCCTCGCTGCGGGCGAGCTTCTGGAGCCACTCGGCTTCGATCAACAGCTCGTCGCAGCCACGCTTGGTGATCTCCAGGGCCTGCATCACCGACGGCGTAAGTGGATATTTGGCCGCGGCGGCCGGGGTCACTTCAGACATGAGATAAGTCGTTGAAATAATTAAGGAATCGCCGACGGACAGCCGGTGTCGTTCTGGTATAATTCGCGCTTTGCGTCTGCCGGGGCAGCCCGGCGGCAACCGCCATTGTAGGCGGCTGACAAACATTGGCCCGCGCCGCAACCTCGGGGGAGGAAGGCAGACGAAGACACATCGTCGCGGCAGCGGAGCCCGGAATCAAGGTTGAATTTTACGTGATGTGGTCCAGTCTCCGCGAAGTTTTCGCGCGCGAGCTGGTGGTGCTTGTCGACCCGACCAACCCCCAGCATGCCCGGCGCCGGAAGCAACTCACCGTTGCTGTCGGCACCGTTTTCACGCTCGGCATGGCTGCCGCGATGGGCGTCGCCCCGCGCAATGCCTATGACGACCCCCAGGCGCCGAAGGTGCAGGAGACCATTCGCCTGCCCGACCTGCGCACCCAGCTCGAACAGCTCACCGAGAGCGATCCCGAAAGCCGCTATGTGCGCGAGGACCGCATGCAGCGCAGCGACACCCTGGCCACGCTGCTGCGCCGGCTGGGCGTGGAGGATCCCGACGCCCAGGCGTTCATCCTCAAGAACGCCACCGCGCGTGGGCTGCTCAACCTCGACGCCGGCCAGGCCGTGCAGGCCGAGATCGACGACCACAACCTGCTGGTGTCGCTCCAGGCCAACCTGGGCGGCGACGCCGCCGCCTCGCGCGAACTCGTGATCGAGCGCGTGGCGCCGAAGGCCGAGGGCGGCGACTACACCTACAAGGCGCGCGTCCAGTCCGTGGACAACGACGTGCACTACGAGATGGCTTCCGGCGGGATCGAGGCCGGCGGCTTCTTCAAGTCGATGGACAGCGCCAACGTGCCTGACGACATCGTCCAGAAGATGATCTCGATCTTCTCGGGCGTGATCGACTTCCACCACGACATCGCCAAGGGCGACCGCTTCCGCATCGTCTACGAGGCCGGTTTCCGCGACGGCGCCTTCGTGCGCAACGGCCGCGTGGTGGCCGTGGAGCTGATCAATCGCAACACATTGCATCAGGCGCTCTGGTACGCCCCGGAAGAAGGTGAAGCCGGCGCCTACTACACGTTCGACGGTCGCACCATGAAGCGGCCGTTCCTGCGTTCGCCGGTGGAGTTCTCGCGCGTATCGTCGGGCTTCGGCGGGCGTGACCATCCGCTCCACCACCAGTGGGCGCAGCACAAGGGTGTGGACTTCGCCGCGCCGCAGGGCACCAAGGTCATCGCCACCGGCGATGCCACGGTGGACTTCGTCGGCCAGCAGAACGGCTACGGCAACATCGTGGTGCTCCAGCACGCGGGCGGGTACTCGACGTACTACGCCCACCTGTCCGGCTTTGCCGGGCTGCGCCAGGGCCAGCACGTGAGCCAGGGCCAGGTGATCGGCTATGTCGGCGCCACCGGCTGGGCCACCGGGCCGCACCTGCACTACGAATTCCGCTTCAACGACGTGCCGCAGAACCCGCTCACCATCACCCTGATGGAAGCGCCGGCGCTGACCGGCAAGTCGCGCACGCAGTTCCTGACCTATACCAGCGCGATGTTGAGCCGCATCAACATGCTGCGCACCTACAACGTCCTGACCGCCAGCAACTGACCATGTCCGTGCCCCCGGCAAGCAGCGAGCGATTTATCGGCCTGATGTCGGGCACCAGCATGGATGGCGCGGATGGCGTGCTCGTCGATTTTTCCGGCGCGCACCCCGTCGTGCTGGCGGCGGCGCACACCCCCTTTCCCCAGCCGTTGCGCGAGGCGTTCGGCGCCTTGCAGCAGCCGGGCGACGATGAGATCCATCGCGAGGCGCTGGCCGCCAACGCGCTCGCCAGCGTCTATGCCGAGTGCGTGGCGACGCTGCTGCGGCTCGCCGATGCCCGCCCGGCATCGGTCGCGGCCATCGGCGCGCACGGCCAGACCATCCGCCATCGCCCCGGTCTTTATGACGGCACCGGCTACACACGGCAGAGTCAGCATCCGGCGCTGCTGGCCGAGTTGACCGGCATCGACGTGATCGCCGACTTCCGCAGCCGCGACGTGGCGGCCGGCGGCCAGGGCGCGCCCCTCGTGCCCGCTGTGCACGCGGCGCTGTTCGGCGCGCCGGACGAGACCCGCGTGGTCTGCAACATCGGCGGCATCTCCAATATCAGCATCCTGCCGGCAACGGCCAGCGGTCGCCCGGTCACCGGGTTCGACTGCGGCCCCGGCAACGCGCTGCTCGACGACTGGATCCACCGCCATCGCGGCCTGCCCTACGACGACAATGGCGCCTGGGCCGCGAGCGGCACGGTGGATGCGGCGCTGCTGGCGCAGTGCCTGACCGAGCCCTATTTCAGCGCGCCGCCGCCCAAGAGCACCGGGCGCGATCTGTTCCACCCGGGCTGGCTGCAGGCGCTGCTGGCCACGCGCGGCGACCGGCAGCCGCCCGCCGCCGACGTGCAGGCCACGCTGGCGACGCTGACGGCCACCGCCATCGCGCGCGACGTGCAGACGCATGCCGCCGATGCGCGCCGGCTCATCGTCTGCGGCGGCGGCGCCCGCAATGGCTATGTGATGGCTGAACTCGCGCGGCTGCTTCCGGGCGTGGCCGTGCAGACGACCGATGATTTCGGCGTGCCGGTCCTGGAGGTGGAGGCACTCGCCTTCGCCTGGCTGGCGCGGCAATGCGTGCGGCGCGCGCCCGGCAACGTGCCCACGGTTACCGGCGCGGCCGGCCCGCGCGTGCTTGGGGCGATCTATCCGCGTTGAGGTCGCGCGTTGATTGCCAGGAATCGACAGGCAACAAAAAAGCGCACCGAAGTGCGCTTTTTTATCGACCGAAACCGGGATCAGGCCGAGAACGACGAGCCGCAACCGCAAGTGGTCGAGGCATTCGGGTTCTTGATCACGAACTGCGCGCCGTTGATGTCTTCCTTGTAGTCGATCTCGGCGCCCACCAGGTACTGGTAGCTCATCGAGTCGATCAGCAGCATCACGCCGTTCTTGACCATCGTGGTGTCGTCTTCGTTGACGTCTTCGTCAAACGTGAAGCCGTACTGGAAGCCAGAGCAGCCGCCGCCCTGCACGAATACGCGCAGCTTCAGCTCGGCATTGCCCTCTTCCTCGATCAACTGCTTGACCTTGTCGGCGGCGCTGTCGGTAAAGACGAACGGTGCCGGCACGTCCTCGGTTACGGGTGCCTCAGCGACTGCGTTCATGGGGATTCTCCTATTTAGATACGCCGTATTCTAAGCGCTACTTCGAAATCGTGCCGAACCCATTAAATTTCAAGGGCTTCTAGGCGTTCACGTCACATCCATCGACAAACAATCAGGCCGCGGCGCCTGCGTTCTCGGGTGTGGCCTTGGCCGACACCTCTTCGGCCTCGGTTTCGGACGTGTTCGATTCCACTGGCGTCTCTTGATTGACCTCGGCGGCCGGCACATGGTTCGGCAAGGCGCGCACCTCGCCCTGCCCGATTGGCACGAGACGGCCTTCGACGATGGCGCCCTGGTGCATTTCCAGCGCCGCATAGTGCACTTCACCGTAGACGCGCGCATGGGGCTGCAGTTCGAGCAGTTCGCTGGCGCTCACCGGGCCGGTCACAGTGCCGTTGAGGATCAGGTGCCCGACGCGCACTTCGCCCTCGACTGCGCCCTTCTCGCTGATGACGAGCATGCTGCGCTGCGCGTCCGATGCCAGCACGTTGCCGCGCACGCGGCCATCCAGGCGCAGGCCGCCCGCGAACGTGACATCGCCCTCGATGGTGGCGTCCTGGCCGATCAGGGTGTCGATCGACAGGCCTTTCTTCTTCGAAAACAACATGATCCCTCTCCTTGTTCGGGTCCTACGGCGTTGCCGACTGCGCCGCGCGGACCTGTCCGTTCTGCACGATACGGACCGATACGGCACGTACCTCGGCGCCCTTGGGAATCGCCAGGTCGCCCTCGATACGCTGGTAATGCGTGAGGCGCACCGCCGGTAACGGCGCCTCTTTCGGATTCGGCAGTGTCATGGTTAACGGCTGCCCAGCCCGGACTGCTGAAATTGTGAATTGTAGATCACCTTTGAATTCGGGCTGCTCGACAAATGCCTTCGAACCGCCCTGCATCACGAGCAGGCGATAGTGCACGGCCTGGGGCTGTGCTTCGTCGATGACCACGCGGAAACTGCGCACGTGGATGCCAGACGTATCGCCGGTGGCCGGCAGCAGCGCCTCGAAGAACCCAAGGTCTTCCTTGAGCTGGCTTACCTCGGCCTCTGCCGACTTCAGTTGCTGCACCAGACGCTCGCGCTCGGCGCGGGCCATCTCGAGACGGGCCTCCGGGGTGTTCGCGCTGGTAAGCAGTTGGTCGCGCTCGGCGGTCACCTCGGCCAGTTGCACACGCAACGCGGCATTGGCCGCCACGAGTGCCGTATCCGTTGGCGCGGCAGGTTGACGCATGGCATGGCCGGCATCGATGGCCCAGACCACGGCGAGTCCAAGCCCGATCGCCAGCACCAGCGCCCAGATCCACACACGCCACGGCCGATGCACACGAATCACGGCCCGCGAAGCGCGCAATCCCCGGCGCGGTCGCAGTGGCCGGTACTTCAGGCCCATGACACCATCGTTCGTCCTCTCATTCGCAGGCCCGTGATTGTATCTCCGAGCCGCCATTGTGCCGATCAATGTATGACATCTGAGACACCTTCGCCAGAAAAGTGGTGATTTCTGCACCACGCAGACGAAAAAAAACCGCACGACAGAGCGTGCGGTTTTTCCGGATTCGACAGATCCGCCAGAGCGGACCTGCGAAAGCGCATCAGCGCTTCGAGAACTGCTTCCGGCGACGTGCCTTGTGCAGACCGACCTTCTTACGTTCCACTTCACGTGCATCGCGCGTGACGAAACCAGCCTTCGACAGCGTCGGCTTCAGCGTGGCGTCGTAGTCGATCAGGGCGCGGGTGATGCCGTGGCGCACTGCGCCAGCCTGGCCCGTTTCGCCACCGCCGGTCACGTTGACCTTGATGTCGAACGTTTCGGCGTGGGTGGTCAGTTCCAGCGGCTGACGCACGATCATCAGCGAGGTTTCGCGAGCGAAGTACTCGTTGATGGGCTTGCCGTTGACGACGATTTCACCCTTGCCCGACTTGATGAAGACACGAGCCACAGCGCTCTTGCGGCGGCCAGTACCGTAATTCCAGTTACCGATCATGGATTGGCCTCCTTAGATGTCGAGCGTCTTGGGTTGCTGTGCCTCATGCGGATGATCGGCTTCGGCGTAAACCTTCAGCTTCTTGATCATTGCATAGCCCAGCGGACCCTTCGGCAGCATGCCCTTGACAGCTTTTTCCAGGGCGCGGCCCGGGAAACGCTGCTGCATCTTGCCGAACGTCGTTTCGTAGATACCGCCCGGGTAACCCGAATGGCGATAGTACTTCTTGTCCGTTTCCTTGGTACCCGTGACACGCAGCTTGGCTGCGTTGACGATGACGATGTAATCGCCCGTGTCGACGTGCGGAGTGAATTCCGGCTTGTGCTTGCCGCGCAGTCGGCGTGCCACTTCGCTGGCAACACGGCCGAGGACCTTGTCCGTCGCGTCAATCACGTACCAGTCGCGCTTTACCTCATGAGGCTTGGCGGAAAAGGTCTTCATGATTTTTCCTGACTATTGAATACTGCCCGATGTGACGGTCGCCGTTTTAGCGTCCTGTCGTTCGGCCGGCCCTTGGGACCTGACCTTCCTGCTTGTGTTTGCAGGCTCTCCCTGATTCCTTTTCCGGGGGCAATGACCGGAAAAGCCTGCGATTATACTCGGGGAATGCGATGGCGCACAAGCAAAGTCGTGGCTTTTCGTCAAGCCCCCTGCATCACATGGAAGCCGGGGACGAAATGTGGACGTAAGTGGACGAAAAAAAACCCAAGTCGGTTGGACTTGGGTTTGAATCCACCAAAGGAGGAGGGTGGAGGAGACACTGGTAGATCGACGGGGCGGCGGGCGGTGCGGAGGGCTTTCGCTTTCGCACTCTGGCGCGCCAGATGCGCCGTCGTTCAATGAACTGAATTATACATAGCGGCCGTCGCAACGCAAGAAAATTTGCAGTGCGAAATCGCATTGCACATTGCGCAATGCTTTAGTAGCCTCTTGCAAATGTTTGTCTTTCTTAAAAATCAAAGACTTACCCTCGATGTGATGCTGAGTCATCGGCGCCACAATAGAGGATTCCCTCAGAATCCCAAGGGAAATCCCTCGCCTCGGGCACGATCCGCCGATGCCATATACTGACGAAATGCAAGATTCGTGATTGCGCGGACGTGAGCGCGAAAACACATTCGTAAACCCAGGAACGAACAAAATGGAATGCAAAGTGACATGGATGGGCCCGGAAGGCATGAGCTTCGTGGCCCAGACCGGCAGCGGCCATATCGTGGCGATGGACGGCGCGCCCGATGGCGGTGGCAACAACCTGGCGCCGCGTCCCATGGAGATGGTGCTGCTCGGCACCGGCGGCTGCACGGCCTATGACGTGGTGCTGATCCTCAAGCGTGGCCGCCAGGACGTGCGCGGCTGCACGGTAAAGCTCGAAGCCGAGCGCGCCAACGAGGACCCGAAGGTCTTCACGCGCATCAACTTCCACTTCACGGTGACGGGCCGCAACCTGAACCCGACCACGGTGGAGCGCGCGATCACGCTGTCGCACGACAAGTACTGCTCGGCCTCGATCATGCTGGCCAAGACCGCCGAGATCACGCACACGATGGAAATCGTCGAGGGCTGAACGCCCTGACGTCAGGAAGAGAGAGCAAAGCAGGCCGATAAGCCGGATTCTGTGCGCGCGGCCCGCCTTGCGGCGCGCTGCGCGTGACAACCATTCCTCTAGGCCGACCGTTACCGGCCGGCTCCAGCTCCCTACCCGCAGACTCAGCGGGCCGCCTCATCGTCTGCCTATTTGGGATTGCTCCGGGTGGAGGTTACCGCGTTTCACCCTTCCCGCCAGGCGAACCCGGCGGCAAGACTCGTCTCTGTGGCCCTATTCCGCACGTTACCGTGGATGGCTGTTAGCCAACACCCTGCCCTGTGGAGTCCGGACTTTCCTCCCCTTGCCCCTTGCGAGACAAGCAGCGATTGTCTGGCCTGCTTTGCGGCCCGCAGTCTACCACCGAACTCAGCGGATCTGGCGCCCGGGGCGGAACACGGCCGTATCGTCGTAGAACGACGGCGCATCGTTCTCATCGCACCAGCCTGGAATGCCCAGCACCGGCAGCGGCGCGAAGCAGCGGCCGGCGCGCAGTGTGCCCTGCCCGGCTGCCTCGGCCAGCGATTCGGCCAGTTTCCGGTCGATGACCGCGCGCGGCGTGCCGGGCGGCATCGGCAGCCACCATGCGTGGGCCGTGATCGACTTGTAGGGCTGCACCAGCTTCTCCAGCAAGGCGTGGCCGAACGGGACGACCGTGCAGGCGCTGCCCCATGCGGCGCGCGCCGCCACGAACAGCGTGTGCCACGCAAACCCTTGCAGCGCCTGGGCCAGCCGGGTGTCCTCGGTCAGGAAGATCACCGCGTTTTCGTCGAATAGCGTCGCGGCATCGCGCAGGCGGCCGCGCACGGGCAGCACGCCATCACGGGCGATGGCCTCGGCCTGGAGCCGGTTCAGCACGGCCTTGGTCGCGGGGAAATGGAGCCAGATCAGCGCGTTGAACGCGTCGTGGAGGTTGTCGCGCGTGGGAACGTGGCCGGTGGCGTGGATATGCGCCTCATAGGCCACCCCATCGGGGAGGTCAGACTGGGGGACGAAGCACAGTGGCTGGTCGTTGGCGTTCGCCAGCCCGGCGGCGGCAGCTTGTTCGTTGAGCGCCGCGCGAGAATCGGCGGCGGAGAGCGCGACCCCGGACGCGGCGAATGGCCGGAACCACGGCCGCGCCCAGTCGATGCCAGGCAAGTCGCTTATTGCGCCTTCCAGCGCAGGGTCTCGCCGGCGCGCAGCGGCACCAGCGTGGTGTCGCCATACGGCAGTTCCGCCGGCAACYCCCAGTCTTCGCGCGACAGCGTGAGCGTGCCGGTGTTACGCGGCAGGCCGTAGAACGCCGGGCCGTGGAAGCTGGCGAAGCCTTCCAGCTTGTCGAGCGCGCCGGCAGTATCGAACGCTTCGGCGTACAGCTCCATCGCATGCAGTGCCGTGTAGCAGCCCGCGCAGCCGCAGGCGTGTTCCTTCAGGCCGCGTGCATGCGGCGCGCTGTCCGTGCCGAGGAAGAACCGCGCGCTGCCGGAGGTGGCCGCCTTGACCAGCGCCTCGCGATGGGTCTCGCGCTTGAGTACCGGCAGGCAGTAGTAATGCGGGCGGATGCCGCCGGTGAAGATCGCATTGCGGTTGTACAGCAGGTGGTGCGCGGTGATCGTCGCCCCGACCGGGCCTTCGGCCTCGGCCACGTACTGGGCCGCGTCCTTGGTGGTGATGTGCTCGAAGACCACCTTCAGCTCCGGGAAATCCTTGCGCAGCGGCCGCATCACGCGGTCGATGAACACGGCTTCGCGGTCGAAGATGTCGATGTCGCCATCGGTCACTTCGCCGTGCACCAGCAGCGGCAGGCCGGCGCGCTGCATGGCTTCCAGCGTGGCGGCGCAGCGGCGGATATCAGTCACGCCGGCGTCGCTGTTGGTGGTGGCGCCGGCCGGGTACAGCTTCACCGCGTGGATGAAGCCGCTCGCCTTGGCGGCGACGATTTCCTCGGCGGGCAAGTTGTCGGTCAGGTACAGCGTCATCAGCGGCTCGAACGCCATGCCGGACGGCAGCGCGGCCAGGATGCGCGCGCGGTAGGCGGCAGCCTGCTCCACCGTGGTCACGGGCGGCTTCAGGTTCGGCATGATGATCGCGCGGCCGAACTGGCGCGCGGTGTCCGGCAGCACGGCGGCCAGCGCCGCGCCGTCGCGCAGGTGCAGGTGCCAGTCGTCCGGGCGGGTGATGGTGAGCGTCTGGGTCATAGCTGGAAATTCAAAGAATCAGGATGGCGCGGTAATCGTTCACGTTGGTGCGCGTTGGGCCGGTCTGGACCAGGTCGCCGATGGCATCGAAGAAACCCCAGGCATCGTGCGCATCGAGTTGCTGGCGGGCGGAGACGCCGGCGGCCTCGGCGCGCTTGAGCGAATCGGGGCAGCACACGGCGCCGGCGTTGTCCTCGGAGCCGTCGATGCCGTCCGTATCGGCGGCGATCGCATGGATATTGTCCGCCCCGCCCAGCTCGATCACCAGCGACAGCAGGAACTCCGAGCAACGGCCGCCCCGGGCCCGCTCGGCACCGCTCGCGGGCAGCGTCACCGTGCATTCGCCACCGGAAATCAGCGCCACCGGCGCGGCGAACGGCGCATTGTACGCGCGAATCTCGCGCACCAGCGCGGCATAGACCCGCGCGACTTCCTGGGCTTCGCCGGTCACGGTGTCACCCAGCACCACGGGCTGGATGCCCTGTTTGCGGAACAGCGCGGCGGCGGCTTCCAGGCTGCCGTGCGCGGTGGCGATCATGTGATTCTCGACCCGGGTGAACAACGGATCACCCGGCTTGGGCGTCTCGTCGATCTCGCCCCGCGCGCCGCGTTCCAGGTGGGATTGCACCGGGGCCGGCACCTTCGCGCCGTAGCGTTGCAGGATGGCCAGCGCATCGGCATACGTACTCGGATCGGCCACGGTGGGGCCGGATGCAATCGCGCTGGGATCATCGCCGGCCACATCCGAGACGATCAGCGTGGTCACGGGCGCCTTGCTCGCCTGCGCCAGCCGGCCGCCCTGGATGCGCGACAGGTGCTTGCGCACGATATTCATTTCTGTGATCGGTGCGCCACATCGGAGCAGTTCGCGCGTGGTGGCCTTGAGGTCTGCCATGGCGATGCCTTCGGCCGGCAGCGACAGCAGGCTCGACCCGCCGCCAGACACCAGGACGATCAGCCGGTCTTCCGGCCCGAGCGCCTGCACGCGGGCGAGGATGTCCGCCGCGGCCTGTTCGCCGGCCTCGTCGGGCACGGGATGGCCGGCCTCGATCACGCGGATATGGTCGGTCGGCAGGCCGTGCGCGTAGCGGGTGACAACGATGCCGTCGAGCGTGGCGCGGCCCGCGTAGGCGCGCTCCACGGCCAGCGCCATCGATGCGGCGGCCTTCCCCGCCCCGACCACGAGCGTGCGGCCGCCGGCATGGGGCGGCGGCAGGTGGGCGGCGACGATCTCGAGCGGGTCAGCTGCGGCCACGGCGGCCCGGAAGCTCTCCAGCAGCAGCGTGCGGGGGTCGATATGGGAGGTCACGGTGTTGGTGGTGTTAGCGGTATTCACAGCGCCTCCGCAATCGCACGACCCAGGTCGGCCGTTCCGGCGGTGCCGCCAATATCCCGCGTCAGCGGCGCGTGGCCCGGCCCGGCGGCCAGCACCTTCTCGATGGCGGCCAGGACGGCGGCGCCCGCATCGGCATGGCCGAGGTGCTCCAGCATCATCGCGCCGCACCAGATCTGGCCGATCGGGTTGGCCACGCCGCGCCCGGCGATGTCCGGCGCCGAGCCGTGCACGGGCTCGAACAGGCTCGGATAGGTCTTGTCCGGGTTGATATTGCCCGACGGCGCCACGCCGATGGTGCCCGTGCAGGCCGGGCCGAGGTCGGACAGGATATCGCCGAACAGGTTGCTGGCCACGACCACATCGAACCAGTCCGGATGCTGCACGAAGTGCGCAGTCAGGATGTCGATGTGGTACTTGTCCACCTTCAGGCCCGGGTAATTGGCCGCCATGGCCTCCACGCGCTCGTCCCAGTACGGCATGGTGATGGAGATGCCGTTCGACTTGGTGGCCGAGGTCAGGTGCTGCTTGGGCCTTTTCTGGGCCAGCTCGAACGCGAATTTCAGGATGCGGTCCACGCCGACGCGGCTCATCACGGTCTCCTGGACCACGATTTCGCGCTCGGTGCCCGGGAACATGCGCCCGCCGATGCTCGAATACTCGCCCTCGGTGTTCTCGCGCACCACGTAGAAGTCGATATCGCCAGGCTGGCGGCCGGCCAGCGGGCTCTTGATGCCGGGCATCAGGCGCACCGGGCGCAGGTTCACGTACTGGTCGAACGAGCGGCGGAACTGGAGCAGCGAGCCCCACAGGGACACGTGGTCCGGGATTTTCTCGGGCCAGCCCACGGCGCCGAAGTAGATGGCGTCGTACTTGACCAGCGTGTCGAACCAGTCGTCCGGCAGCATCTTGCCGTGGCGGGCGTAGTAGTCGTAGCTGGAGAAGTCGAAGTGGTCCCACTGGAAGTCGATGCCGAAGCGGCGCGCGGCGGCGTCCATGGCACGGATGCCTTCGGGCATCACTTCCGTTCCGATTCCGTCTCCGGGAATGACAGCGATCTTGTATTGACTCATGGCTGGGAAGTGGCTGGGGCTGAACAGCAGGGGGGGCGCCCGGGCGCCGCGCTTGGCAGCGTCCCGCACGCGCGGGATAATGTCTGCATTCTATTGCAAAGCGGCAGCCCCTTGCCGCACCGGTGCCCCCATGTGCCAGCTGCTAGGCATGAACTGCGCCACGCCAACCGACGTGACGTTCTCCTTCACGGGCTTTGCCGCCCGTGGCGGCGTAACCGACCACCATGCCGATGGTTTCGGCGTGGCATTCTTCGAGGACAAGGCCTGCCGGCTGTTCATCGACAACCAGTCCGCCGGCACCTCGCCGGTGGCGGAGCTGATCAAGCGTTATCCGATCAAGTCGAAAAACGTCATTTCCCATATCCGCAAGGCGACGCAGGGCACGGTGCTGCTCGAGAACTGCCATCCGTTCATGCGCGAACTCTGGGGCCGGCACTGGATCTTCGCCCATAACGGCGACCTGAAGGGCTTCTCGCCGTTCCTGTCCGGCGTGTACCAGCCGGTGGGCGATACCGACAGCGAACTCGCGTTCTGCACGCTGATGCAGGGGCTGCGCAAGCGGTTCCCGGGCTCCCAGCCGCCGCTGAACGAGCTGGGCCACGCGCTGGCGGACATCACGCGCGACATCACGCTGCATGGCGTTTTCAACTTTCTACTATGCAATGGCCAGGCGCTGTTCGCGCACTGCTCGACGCATCTGTACTACATCGTGCGGCAGTGGCCGTTCTCGAAGGCGCATCTGATCGATGCCGACCTGTCGATCGATTTCGCCCAGGTGACCACACCCGACGACCGCGTGGCCGTGATCGCCACCGCGCCGCTGACCGACAACGAGACGTGGACGCGCTTCATGCCGGGCGAGCTGATCATGTTCGAACATGGCCTGCCGACGATGACGCTGACCGTGCCGATCCCGCCCGAGGTGCAGGCGAAGAACGCGGCCAATACGGCGTGTACTTGAGGCTTTAGGCTTTGGGGAGGGTAAAGCGGGAGGGATGCTGCGCCCCTCTCCCGACGGGAGAGGGGGTCCGACGACCTGCTACACCAATTAGTGCTGCAGGATCTTCGACAGGAACTGGCGGGCGCGCTCCGAGCGGGCGGCGATGTCGCCGAAGAACTCTTCCTTCGGGCAGTCCTCGACGATCTTGCCGGCGTCCATGAAGATCACGCGGTTGGCCACCTTGCGTGCGAAGCCCATTTCGTGGGTCACGCACATCATGGTCATGCCTTCCTGAGCCAGCTGCACCATCACGTCCAGCACCTCGTTGACCATTTCCGGGTCAAGCGCCGAGGTCGGCTCATCGAACAGCATGCAGATCGGGTCCATCGACAGTGCGCGGGCAATCGCCACGCGCTGCTGCTGGCCGCCGGACAGCTGACCGGGGAACTTGGCCGCCTGGTTCTTCAGGCCCACGCGCTCCAGGTACTTCAGGCCCTTGGCCATCGCCTCGTCCTTCGAGCGGCCGAGCACCTTCATCTGGGCGATGGTCAGGTTCTCGGTGATCGACAGGTGCGGGAACAGTTCGAAGTTCTGGAACACCATGCCCACGCGCGAGCGCAGCTTCGGCAGGTTGGTCTTGGCGTTACCCACCGAAGTACCGTCGACCAGGATATCGCCCTTCTGGAACGGCTCCAGCGCGTTCACGGTCTTGATCAGCGTGGACTTGCCCGAACCGGACGGGCCGCACACCACCACCACTTCGCCCTTGGCAACCTTGGTGGTGCAGTCCGTCAGCACCTGGAACGTGCCGTACCACTTGGAAACGTTATTAATTTCGATCATACAGCCACCTTTTTCTGATAACGCTTGACCAGCAGCGAAGCGGAGAAGCAGATAACGAAGTACACGAAGCCCGCGAACAGCAGCATTTCGACGATGCGCCCGTCGCGCTCGCCAATGCCGTAGGCCTGGCCGAAGAAGTCAGCCAGCGCGCTCACGTAGACCAGCGACGTATCCTGGAACAGGATGATGCCCTGCGTCAGCAGCAGCGGCACCATGTTGCGGAACGCCTGCGGCAGGATCACCAGCCGCATGGTCTGGCCGTAGGTCATGCCCAGCGCCTGCGCGGCGAACATCTGTCCGCGCGACACGCTCTGGATACCGGCCCGGATGATTTCGGAGTAGTACGCGGCCTCGAACAGCGCGAACGCGATGAGCGCCGAGGTCATCCGCAAATCGGCCGCGGGCGACAGGTTGAACACCTTCTGCAGCAGCTGCGGGATGATCAGGAAGAACCACAACAGCACCATCACCAGCGGGATGGAGCGGAAGATGGTCACGTACCCCTGCGCAAACCAGTTCAGCGCCTTGAAGGAAGACAGGCGCATCATCGCAAGGATGGTGCCCCAGACAATGCCCACCACCACCGCGGTCACGGTGATCTTGAGCGACACCGTCATGCCTTCCCACAGCACGTCCAGCGTTTCGTGGTTGATGGAACTAAAGTCGAATTCGTATGCCATGTGCGCCCCTTTACTTGCCGCCGATGAAGCCCGGCACCCGGGTCCGGCGTTCCACCCAGCGCATGATCAGCATGACCGTCAGATTGATCAGCATGTACATCACCGTGACCGCAATGAACGATTCATACGGACGCGCCGTGTAATCCACCAGCTGGCGGCCCTGCGCGGCGAGTTCCAGCAGGCCGATCGTGGACGCCACCGCCGAGTTCTTGAAGATGTTCAGGAATTCGGAGGTGAGCGGCGGCACGATGACACGGAAGGACATCGGCAACAGCACGAAGCGGTAAGTCTGCGCGAGCGTGAAGCCCATCGCCAGGCCGGCGTTGCGCTGGCCCGGCGGCAGCGAGTTGATACCCGAGCGCACCTGTTCGCAAACCCGGGCGGCGGTAAACGTGCCCAGGCAGAGCATGGCGGCCAGGAACTGCTGGGTGAACGGGTTCATCTGCTTGATCGCGTCGCCGAACGGCAGCAGCTCGGGAATCACGAAATACCAGATGAACAGCTGAACCAGCAGCGGAATGTTCCGGAAAATCTCGACATACGTCGCGGCAATACCCGACAGCAGCTTGTTCGGCACCGTGCGCAGCACGCCGAGCACCGAGCCGATGACGAGGGCGATGGCCCACGAGGTCAGGCCCAGCGCGATCGTCACCTTGAGACCGGAAATCATCCAGTCCAGGTACGTCTCGTTCTGCGCGGCCTGCTCGAGGAACACTCCCCAGTGAAAAATGTAATCCATAGTGCGTCCTTCAAAAAGAAACGGAAGGACTTCTCCTTCCGTTTCGCACTGCTCCGATCACAGGGATCAGTCGAGTGCCTTGTCGTTCGGGTTCTTGAAGAGCGCCTTCATGTCGTCGGACAGCGGGAAGTCCAGGTTCAGGCCCTTCGGCGGTACCGGTTGCATGAACCACTTGGTGTACATCGTGTTGATCGATCCGTCCTTCATCAGGCCGGCGATCACGGTGTCCGTCACCTTCTTGAACGGGGCATCATCCTTGCGGATCATGCAGCCGTACGACTCGCGCGACTGTGGCTTGCCCACGACGATCCAGTCGGCCGGGTTCTTCGCCTTGGCGCGTTCGCCGAAGAGCAGCGCGTCGTCCATCATGAACGCCACGGCACGGCCCGATTCCAGCGTCAGGAACGACTGGCCATGGTCCTTGGTGCTGATGATGTTGGCGCCCAGCTTCTGGTCGTCGTTCATCTTGCGCAGCAGGCGCTCGGACGTCGTGCCAGCGGTGGTGACCACATTCTTGCCCTTCAGGTCAGACCAGTCCTTGATGCCGCCATCCTTCTTCACCATGATGCGGGTGCCGATGATGAAGATGCTGTTCGAGAACGAGGCCTGCTTCTGGCGTTCCAGGTTATTGGTCGTGGAACCGCACTCGATGTCGATCGTGCCGTTCTGCAGCAGCGTGATCCGGTTCTGCGAGGTGATCGGGATTTCCTTGACCTGCAGGTTCGGCAGCTTCAGCTGGTCCTTCACGGCCTCCACGATCTTCATATTGATATCGTAGGAATAGCCCACCTGGCGCACGCCGCCAAGGTTGTAGTTGAACGGAATCGAGGAATCCCGCACACCCAGCGTAATGACACCCGTGTCCTTGATCTTCTGCAGCGTGCCCGTCAGCGGCTCTGCAGCCTGCGCGGTACCGCACAGAATACCCGCAGCAACCGCCAGGCTAGCCAGCTTGGCTACATTCATAACATCTCCTTGACCATGAAGAGAAAGGCGGGACTCTAGCAAAAAAACGCCCCACCGGCGAAACAGTATTGCTTAGCTCGTGACCCAAGACAACGGGTTTTTCCCCTAACTGGTGCCAGTTCAGGCATGGTTGCGCGGCATTGCGCCAAAATGCGACACAACTGCAATGATTCAGACAACAAAAAACGCGGCAGCCGGAAAACTCCGGCCGCCGCGTCCTTTCATGTCCGGGGAAAGGATGGATGCTGCGTCGCAACATCCATCCGCCCCTTTCATTGCCCGTTTCAATCAGGGATACAGGCCGCGCATCTCGCGCGCCTGCAGGATTCGCGTACAAGCAACGATAAACGCAGCCGTCCGCAGCGTGACCTTATTGTCCTGGGCCACCTGCCAGATCGCCCGGAAGGCCTCTTGCATGATTCGTACCAGGCGCTCGTTGATCTCCTCCTCGGTCCAGAAGAAGCTCGAGAAATCCTGCACCCATTCGAAGTAGGACACGGTCACGCCGCCGGCATTGGCGATGACGTCCGGGCAGACCAGGATGTTGCGCTCGCGCAGGATGTCGTCCGCCTGGGGCGTGGTCGGGCCGTTGGCGCCCTCGATCACCAGCTTGGCCGTAATCTTGGGCGCGTTGGCGGCCGTGATCTGGCCTTCCAGTGCGGCCGGGATCAGGATGTCGCACTCGACTTCCCAGAACCGCTCGGTGGTCAGCACTTCGCCCTGGAAGCCTTCGATCGTGCCGCTGTGCGACGCGTATTCCATCATCGCCGGCACATCGAGCCCGGCCGGGTTGTACAGCGTGGTGCGGTGGTCCTGCACGGCCACCACCTTGGCGCCAGCCTCGTGGAACAGCTTGGCCGCCACGGCGCCTACATTGCCGAAGCCCTGCACGGCCACGCGCGCGCCCTTGATGTCCATGCCGAGGTTGCGGGCGGCTTCCTTGCCGACCACGAACACGCCGCGGCCGGTCGCCTCGTGACGGCCCAGCGAGCCGCCCAGCGAGATCGGCTTGCCGGTCACCACGCCGGTGGCCGTGCTGCCCGAGTTCATCGAGTAGGTATCCATCATCCAGGCCATGACCTGGGCGTTGGTGTTCACGTCCGGCGCCGGAATGTCCTTGGTCGGGCCGATGATCAGGTTGATTTCACTGGTGTAGCGGCGCGTCAGGCGTTCCAGTTCGGCCGTGGAGAGCGTGCGCGGATCCACGCGGATGCCGCCCTTTGCACCACCATAGGGCACGTTGACGGCAGCGTTCTTGACCGACATCCACGCGGACAGGGCCATCACCTCGGACAGCGTCACGTCCTGGTGGAAACGCACGCCRCCCTTGCCCGGGCCGCGCGAGAGGTTGTGCTGCACGCGATAGCCCTCGTAGTGGGCGATGGTGCCGTTGTCCAGYTCGATGGGCACGTCCACGATCAGCGCGCGCTTGGGGCGCTTCAGCGTTTCCACCCAGCGGGCCAGCGAACCCAGGTAGGGCGTGACACGGTCAACCTGCTGGAGGTAGATGCCCCAGGGCCCGAGCGCGTCGGCGTTCAGGTACGAAGGCAGGATGTGGGAGGCGATGGACGGCTTGGACGGTGCTGCGGAAGACATCGTTGAGTTCCGAGTGAAGGTGACACGCAGAATATCGGCGCCTCCACATCGGAATCCAATGCCGTTTGCTCATCCCGCCCTGCAGCATTATGCAAGATGCGCATAACCTTGCGCCCGACCCCTCAGGCTTGCGTCGTCAACGCAGCCCAGACCTTGTCCACCAGCTGGCGCTTGCGCCGGCTCTGCCCGCTGCGGCGGTCGTTGCCGACATCGGTGGGCCGTTCGCGGTAGAGCCGGATCTCCATGTCGATGGACTGCGGCAGCCCGCGCGCGGCCTCGGCCCGCACCAGCCGGCCTGCGTGCACGTCGTCCCGCACCGCGCTCTCGGGCAGGAAAGCCATGCCGTGGCCGGCCAGCGCCATGACCTTGAGCGCCTCGGCCATATCGGTCTCGTAGCATTTGTCGAGCTTGAGGATGTCCGGCGACTCGGACAGCAGCATGTCCACCATCCGTCCCAGGAACGCATTGGGCGTGTAGCTGAGGAACGGCACCGGCTTCTTGTCGCTGCCGGGCAGCCGGAACACGGGCCGGCCAGTGCTGTCGGGCACGCTGTAGGGCGACAGCCGCTCGGTGCCGAGCACGAGCATGTCGTAGTGGGCCGGATCCAGCTGGATGGCCTGGCGCGGGTGGTGGTAGACCATGACGAGGTCGCAGCCGCCCTCCACCAGCATCAGCACGGCATCGTGGACGTTCAGCGCGCGCAGCCGGCAGGGCAGCGTGCCGACCTTGCGCTCCACGCCCTTGAGCCATTCCGGGAAGAAGGTCAGCGACAGCGTGTGCGGCACCGCGAATTCCAGCACCTGGGCGTTGGCCGAGCGCTGGCCGCGCATCAGCGCCCGGGTTTCGCTGACCTGGGCCAGCATGGCCAGCGCCTGCTCGTAGAACACCTTTCCGGCGTCGGTCAGAGTGGTCGGGTAGCTCGATCGGTCGATCAGTTCGATGCCCACCCACGCCTCGAGCGACTGGATACGCCGCGAGAACGCCGGTTGCGTGACATGCCGCAGCTCCGCCGAGCGCGAAAAGCTGTGCGTCTCGGCCAGGCTGACGAAGTCTTCAAGCCATTTGATTTCCATGGCGCGGATTATCGCTTGCCGGCCATCGGGCTGCACGATGAGCAAATCTATTCCAATTTCTTTAATATTTTTGGAACAGGATTACAATTGGAGCGAGATTTGGACGACAGATTGGATATTCTTGCTCAGGGGGGCCGACTAAGATGAATGGGATCCCATCCTGCCCCCGCAACCGCCATGCAGCCATCTGTCCTCCCTTCGTCCTTTTCCACGCTCGCCACCGGCATGGAAGCCACGCTCGCCCAGAGCGCGCGGATGGTGGCGGCGCACGTGGCGGCCAGCCTGCCGGACGCCGACACGCTGCTCGCCAGCCTGCCGCCGGGCGCGCTCGAAGGCAGTCCGGACCGCTATACGCGGCACCTGGTCCATGCCGATCCCTTCGAACGGTTCTCGGTCATGGTGCTGGTCTGGCGGCCGGGGCAGTTCAGCCCCGTCCACGGCCATCGCACCTGGTGCGCCTACCGCGTGCTGCGCGGCACGCTGGCCGAGCGCCACTACCGCTGGAACCCGGAGGACCGCACCGCATCTCAGGTCAACGCGGTCACCCGCGAGGCCGGCGACACTTTCAGCGTGCCGGCCGGCCTGCAGCACATCCACGCGCTGGGCAATGCCAGCGACGCCGTGGCGGTGTCGCTCCATATCTACGGCGTGGACCAGGACCGCATCGCCACCGGCGTGAACCTGCTGGTGGATACCATCGTCAGTTGAGGATTCATGGACCGCTATGACCGCCAGATCCTGGAGATCCTCCAGGAAGACGCCACCGTGCCCGTCGCCGATATCGGCGAGCAGGTCGGCCTCACGTCCACGCCGTGCTGGCGGCGGGTGCAGAAGCTCGAGGAATCGGGCGTGATCCGCAAGCGCGTGGCGCTGCTGGATGCCGGCAAGCTCAATGTGGGCGTGACCGTCTTCGTGTCGATCCGGACCAACCAGCACAACGTGAAATGGCTGAAGGCCTTCCACGGGCTGGTGGCGTCGATCCCCGAAGTGACCGAGTTCTACCGCATGGCCGGCGACACGGACTACCTGCTGCGCGTGGTGGTGCCCGATATCGCCGCCTACGACGCCGTGTACAAGAAGCTGATCCAGGGCGCGGAACTGGCCGATGTCAGCTCCAGCTTCGCGATGGAACAAATCAAGTACACGACGGCGCTACCGCTGGACTACGCCTGAGCGGCGCCTGCGGGGCGCATCAGCCCCGGTGCGCCCAGCCCGTCATGCGCTTTTCCAGTACCGCGAACAGCTCGTACATCCCCATCGCCATCACGGCGATGACGACCAGCCCCGCAAACGCCAGCGGCATCTTCATCGCCGAGCCGGCCGACACCAGCAGGTAGCCGATGCCCTCGTTCGCGGCGCTCATCTCGGACACCGTGGTGCCGACGAAGGCCAGCGTGATGGCCACCTTCAGCGAGGCGAAGAAGAACGGCATCGCGCGCGGCAGACCCACCTTGAGCAGCACGTCGCGCCGCTTGGCGCCGAGCACGCGCAGCACGTCCTCGAGTTCCGGCTCCAGCGTGGCCAGCCCGGTGGCGATGTTGACCATGATCGGGAAGAACGAGATCAGGAACGCCGTCAGGATGGCCGGCCCGGCGCCCAGCCCGAACCAGACCACGAGGATCGGCACGAAGGCGGCCTTGGGCAGCGCGTTGAAGGCGGTCATCAGCGGGTAGGTGGCCGCGTAGGCCAGCTTCGACGAGCCCATCAGCAGGCCCAGCACCACACCGACGCCAATCGCCAGCCCAAAACCAACCATCGTGGTCCAGAACGTGCGCCAGGCATGGCCGGCGATCACGCCGCTGTACTCGGTCAGCGAGGCGACGATGGCCGACGGGCTCGGCAGGATGAAATCGGAGATCTGGAAAGCGAGGCACGCGCCCTGCCAGACCATCAGGAAAGCCCCCAGCAGGAGCCACGGCGCCACGCGCTGCACGCGCTTTGCCTGGGTGGAAGTCATGGTTGCCATGGTGTGGATCGCTTCTTATTGCTGGCGGACGTGGCCGATCTTCTCGCGCAACTCGTGCACGCGTTCGGCGAACGGTTCGGAATAGGTGACGTCGAGCGCGCGCGGACGCGGCAGGTCGATCTCCTTGCGCAACAGGATGCGGCCCGGGCGGGCGCTCATCACGTAGACCGTGTCGGCCAGGAACACGGCCTCGCGCAGGTCGTGCGTGACGAGGATGACGTTGAAGCGCTGGGCCTGCCAGAGGTCGCGCAGCACGCACCAGAGTTCCTCGCGCGTGAAGGCGTCGAGCGCGCCGAACGGCTCGTCCAGCAGCAGCATGCGCGGCTGGTGGATCAGCGCGCGGCAGATCGACGCGCGCTGCTGCATCCCGCCGGACAGCTGCCACGGGAACTTGTCCTCGTAGCCCGCCAGGCCGACGGTCTTGAGCAGGTCGCGCGCCCGGGCCTCGTACTCCTTGCGCTTGGCGCGCATGGTGGAGCGGTACGGCTCGACGATCTCCAGCGGCAGCATCACGTTGTCGAGCGTGGTACGCCACGGCAGCAGCGTCGGCGCCTGGAAGGCCATGCCGACCTGCTTGAGCGGGCCGTTCACCTTCTCGCCCGCGATGCTGACCACGCCGCGCGTGGCCGGCCGCAGCCCGGTGGCCAGCTTCATGAAGGTGGACTTGCCGCAGCCGGACGGCCCGACGATGGCGATGAACTCGCCCTGCGCCGCCTGCAGCGAGATGTCCTCCACGGCAAACTCGCCACGCCGGGCCAGGTCGTCGTCATAGGCGAGCCAGACACGATTGAAATCGACGAACGGCTTCGGGGAAGCCAGGGTGGCCTCCGTGACCCCGCTGGCCGCCCCACCCGAGGCGGGGGACAGGCTTTCTCGCGCCATCATCATCGCAGGACGTCCAGTTCGGCGGCAGAAGGCAGGTAGGCGTCGGTCCAGAGCGTGTCCGGGTTGATCCGGCCCTTGGTGCCGAAGGCATCGGCCACCTGCGACGCCATCAGCGAGAGGCGCGGCTTGCTCACGCGGCCGAAGCCCTCGGCCTTGGCATCGGGCGACTTCACCACGCTGTCCAGCGCCAGCTTCAGGCGGCGCACTTCCAGCTTCTCGTCGATGATGCCGTCACGGGCCTTCACGGCCTTGATGCCTTCCTCGGGATGCGCGATCACGTCGCGCGCGGACTTGGAGAACGCGCGCAGGAACGCCTTGACCGTCTCCGGGTTGCTCTTCAGGAACTGCTCGGAGGCGATGATGGCGTTGCCGTACAGCTTCACGCCGAACTGCGGGTACGGCAGGACGACGATGTCCTCATCCTTCACACCACGCGCGTTCAGGTTCAGGATCGACGTGAACGAGAAGCCGGTGATGGCGTCCAGGTCGCCGCGCGTGAGCATGGTCTCGCGCAGCGTGGGGTCCATCGCCTGCCAGTTGAACGACTGTGCCTGGAGGCCATTGGCCTTGGCGAAGATCGGGAAGGCGCGGCGGCCGGCATCGAACACCGGGGCGCCGAGCTTCTTGCCGGCCAGGTCCTTGGGCGCGCGGATGCCGGACTTCTTCAGCGCCAGCACGGCGGCCGGCGTGTTGTTGTAGACCATCATCACGGCCACCGGCTTGTTCTTGGCGTCCGGGTTATTGCCGTAGAACTCCATCACCGAGGCCAGGTCGGCGAAGCCCATGTCGTAGGTGCCGGAGGCCACGCGGTTGACCACGTTGCCCGAGCCGTTGCCAGCGTCGATGGACACGTCGAGCTTCTCCGCCTTGTAGTAGCCCTTCTGCTCGCCCAGCAGGAACAGCGCGGACGGGCCCTCGAAACGCCAGTCGAGCTGGAAGCGGACCTTGGTGGCGGCTTGCGCCTGAGCGGTGCCTGCACAGAGTGTCGACAGCACCATGGTGGTGCCCAATGCGGTACACAGCTTCAGCAGATGACGGCGCGCGGCGAATTGCGGCATGAACCTTCTCCAGTTGTTGATCTCTCCTGGGAAGGCTTTTCGCAAGGCGCGTGCCAGCTTTTCACATGGGTGTCATGCCCCGATCCGGGGCACGCGCGCCGTGCATTGACGAACCATGATTGTGCGCGGCGCTCTGTGGGACGGGGTTGCCGACAGCGATTGTCGACAATCCCAAGCCAATCTCAGGCGTCCTGCGTGGCGTCGCCGACGTCGATGGCGAGCACGTCGGACGGCGACGCCGCCTCCACCGCCCCCTCCGCCGCGCTGCGCGCCTGAATCAGCCACATCTCCGCGTAGCGGCCGTTGGCGCGCATCAGCTCGGCATGCGTGCCGCGCTCGACGATGCGGCCGTGATCCATCACCAGGATCTGGTCGGCGTGGACCACGGTGGAGAGCCGGTGGGCGATCAGCAGCGTGGTGCGGTTTTGCGCCAGCCGCATCAGTTCGGCCTGGATGGCCTGCTCGGTGCGCGAATCAAGCGCCGAGGTGGCTTCGTCGAACACCAGGATCGGCGGATTCTTGAGCAGCGTGCGGGCGATGGCCACGCGCTGTTTCTCGCCGCCGGACAGCTTCAGGCCCCGCTCGCCCACCGGGGTGTCGTAGCCCTGCGGCAGTTCGCGGATGAAGGTGTCGATCTGGGCCGCGCGCGCGGCTTCGATGACCTCGTCGCGCGTGGCCTCCGGCCGGCCGTAGGCGATGTTGTAGTAGATGCTGTCGTTGAACAGCACGGTGTCCTGCGGCACGATGCCGATCGACGCCCGCAGGCTCGACTGGCGCACGTTGCGGATGTCCTGGCCATCGACCTCGATCCCGCCGCGGGACACGTCGTAGAAGCGGAACAGCAGCCGCGCCAGCGTGGACTTGCCCGAGCCGCTGTGGCCGACCACGGCGGTGGTCGTCCCGGCGGCGATGGTGAAATCGACGTCGTCCAGGATCACCCGGTTGCTCTCGTAGCCGAATCCCACATGGCGGAAGCGCACCTCGGCGCCGCGCACCTGGAGCGGGAGCGCCCCGGGCGTGTCGGCCACCTCCTGGTTCGTGCCGAGCAGGACGAACATGCGGTCCATGTCGGTCGTCGACTGCTTGATCTCGCGGTAGATCACGCCGAGGAAGTTCAGCGGGATATAGAGCTGGATCATCAGCGTGTTCACCAGCACGAGGTCGCCCAGCGTCAGCGTGCCGGCCGCCACGCCCACCGTGGCGCGCCACAGGATCAGGATCAGCCCCAGGGCGATGATGGTCTGCTGGCCGAAGTTCAGGAACGACAGCGAGTTCTGCGAGCGGATCGCGGCGGTGCGGTAGGTGCGCAGGTTCTCGTCGTAGCGGTGGGCCTCGTATTCCTCGTTGCCGAAGTACTTCACGGTCTCGAAGTTCAGCAGCGAGTCGATCGCCTTCTGGTTGGCGCGCGAGTCCAGCTCGTTCATCTTGCGCCGGAAGTGCGTGCGCCACTCGGTCACGACGATGGTGAACACGATGTAGCCGACCAGCGCGCAGGTGGTGATCGCCGCGAACCAGATGTCGTAGCGGACCACGAAGAAGCCGATCACCAGCGACATCTCCACCAGCGTGGGCAGGATGCTGTACAGCGAGTACGAGATCAGGGACTGGATGCCGCGCGTGCCGCGCTCGATGTCGCGGCTCATGCCGCCGGTCTGCCGGTCCAGGTGGAAGCGCAGCGACAGCGCGTGCAGATGGCGGAAGACCTGCAGCGCGATCTCGCGCACCGCGCTCTGCGTCACCTTCGAAAAGAGGATCTCCCGCAACTCGGTGAACAGCGTGCCCGAGAGCCGCAGCACCCCGTAGGCGACGATCAGGCCGACCGGCACCACGAGCAGCGCGGCGGTATCGCCGGGGGCGATGTTCATGCTGTCGATCAGCTTCTTCATCAGCACCGGCACGCCGAGGTTGGCCACCTTGGCCGCCACCAGGCAGGTCAGCGCCAGCATCACGCGCCACTTGTAGTGCCAGACGTAGGGCAGCAGGTTACGGACGGTCTGCCAGTCGCTGCGGGGCTTGCCGCCGGCGGGGAACAGCGATTTGGCCGATTCGGGGGGGGAATCGGCGGACGTGGAGTAGCGGCGCATACGTTAGAATTCTTGCCAATGYCGCGATTGTCGCAGAGATCGCACATCCCGGCAGGCCATGACATTCCCCCGCACCCCGCCTTACCTTCCTGCCGATATGAACCATCCTGCCCCGCTCTCCGAACTGCCCGCCGGCAAGAACCCCGCCCTCCGCGTGGTGCCGATGCCCGCCGACGCCAATGTGCATGGCGATGTGTTCGGCGGCTGGATCATGTCCCAGGTGGACATCGCCGGTTCGATCCCGGCGGTGGAGCGCGCCCAGGGCCGCGTCGCCACGGTGGCCGTGAACTCGTTCCTGTTCAAGCACCCGGTGATGGTGGGCGATCTGGTGAGCTTCTATGCCGATATCGTCAAGACCGGCCGGACCTCGATCACCGTGTCGGTGGAGGTCTACGCGCAACGCATGCGCCACAGCCACGAATGCGTGAAGGTGACGGAGGCCACGCTGACCTACGTGGCCACCGACGATACGCGGCAGCCGAGAACCCTCCCGACCGCCTGAAGCGCCAACGCTCGCGTCTTAGCTGAACTTCGAGAAATCGGGCTTGCGCTTCTCGAAGAACGCCGAGAACGCCTCTTTCGCTTCCGGCGCCACCAGCATGCGCCGGAACACCTCGCCCTCCTCGCCCATCTTCTGCTCGACGGCTGCCACGTCGTCGCCCTTCATGAGCCGCTTGGTCTCGCGCAGCGACGACGCCGGCAGCGCGGCCAGCTTGGCCGCCTGCTGGCGCACGTAGTCCTGCAATTCGGCCACCGGCAGCACCTTGGTCACCAGACCCATCGCCAGCGCCTCCTGCGCGCTGAACGCCTCGCCCAGCATCAGCTTCTCGGCAGCGCGCTGATAGCCGACCAGACGCGGGAGCAGCAGGCTCGACGCCGCCTCCGGGCACAGGCCGAGCTGCGCGAACGGCAGGGACAGCTTCGCCGTGTCCGAGGCGTAGACGAGATCGCAATGCAGTAGCAGCGTCGTGCCAATGCCCACCGCCGCGCCACTGACCGCCGCCACCACGGGCTTGCTCGCGTGGCTGATCGCATGCAGGAACTGGAACACCGGCGCCGGCGTGCCATCCGCGCCGTGCGACGGCGGGCGCTTCATGAAGTCCTCGAGGTCGTTGCCGGCGGTGAAGATCTCCGGCTTGCCCTCGATCACGATCACACGCACGGCGGCGTCAGTCTCCGCCGCGCGCAGCGCATCGGCCATGGTCTGGTACATCGCGGCCGTGATCGCATTCTTCTTGTCGATGCGGTCGAAGCCGATGGTCAGGATGCCCTGGTCGATTCGTGTGGCAATGCTCATGTCAAACCTCGTCTGTCTCGTCTAGCTCATTGGGATGCCGCTCATACGAACGGTGGCGGCACTTCGGAAAGGTAACCGATGCTGAACGCGCCGGCGCCGATGTTCAGCGCCACGGTCAGGCTCATCGGGGCCAGCATCAGCTCCACGCCGGCGCGCTCGGCCGTGGCGGCCAGCGACTGCCACGCGGGCCACGCGCGCACTTCGTCGATATTGCCGGCATAGGCCACCGAGATGTCCGGCGTCAGCAGGCAGCCGGCCCGCACGCAGCTCTCGGCATGAGCCAGCAGCCGGCGGATGCCGTCCTCCTGTCCGCGCGCCTTGGCAATCGCCTCGGTCTCGCCCTGGTGCATGCGGATGATCGGGCGGATGTTGAACGCATTGCCCAGCATGTAGCGGCCCCAGGTGATGCTGTTCTCGCCCTTCTGCTTGGCGCGCGTATACATATAGAGCAGCTCGTTCGGCACCATGATCATGTGGGCGGCGTCGCGCAGGCGGGTCTCCACGGCATGGGAGATCGCCGCGGCGTCAGCGCCGTGGCCCAGCATGCGGGCCACCTCGCGCACGATCAGCGCCTGGCCCGGGCCGATGGCGCCGGTGTCGATCACGGTCAGGTCGAACAGGCCGCTGCGCCCGGCGTCCTTGCGCAGCTTGAAGCTGCGCGCCACGGTGCCGACCACGGCGCCGGTGGCGTTCGCGTAGAACTTGCTGCGCGTGCTGGCAATCGTCAGCAGGATGGCACGGTCGCAGCCGGCCACCACATGCTTGAGCAGATGGTCTTCCAGCTCGCGTTCGAGCAGGGGGATCGATTCGGCGTAGTGGTCCTGCTTGCCGACCAGGTACTGCTGGTACAGGTCGGGCAGCGCGGCTTCGTCGCGGGTGTCGACCACGAAGCGGTCGCCAGCGCGAATCCGGAAAGGGATGGTATGGACGCCCAGCGCGTCCATCATTGCGCGCGGCATGTCGCATGCCGCGTCGGCCAGAATAGCTGTCTCCTGCATATTATTGTGTTCCTCCGTATCAAGCGTTTCAGTGTGTGGCTTCTCCGTTCCATCGCACTACGTTCTTCACCTGATCAGAGGGTTCGGGACAGCCCACCCGCCGGGCTGTCCCCGTGGCGCGCTGCCCCTGGCGCGTTTAAACGCGCTCGAAGATACCGGCGGCGCCCATGCCCGTGCCGACGCACATGGTCACCATGCCGTATTTGAGGTTGTGGCGACGCAGCGCGTGCACCACGGTGGCCGAGCGGATCGCGCCCGTGGCACCGAGCGGGTGGCCCAGCGCAATCGCGCCGCCCATCCGGTTGACCTTGGCCGGGTCCAGCGCCAGGTCACGCATCACCGCCAGCGACTGCGCGGCGAAGGCCTCGTTCAGTTCGATCCAGTCGATCTGGTCCTGCGTCAGCCCCGCAGCCTTCAGCGCGGCCGGAATCGCTTCCTTCGGACCAATCCCCATGATCTCGGGCGGCACGCCGCGCACCGCGAACGACACGAAGCGGGCCAGCGGCACGAGATTGAACTGCTTGAGGATCTTTTCCGAGACCAGGATCAGCGCGCCGGCGCCGTCCGACGTCTGCGAACTGTTGCCGGCCGTCACGCTGCCCTTGTTGGCGAACACCGGACGCAGCTTGGCCAGGCCTTCCAGCGACGTGTCGGGGCGCGGACCCTCGTCCAGCGAGATAGTACGCGTCTTGACGCCGACCTGACCAGTGGCGAGGTCCGGGAACTTCTCGGTTACCTCGATTGGGGTAATTTCGTCGGCGAACTCCCCGGCCTGCTGCGCGGCCATCGCCTTCTGGTGCGACGCCAGCGAGAACGCGTCCTGATCCTCGCGGCTGACCTGCCACTGGGTCGCCACCTTCTCGGCGGTCAGGCCCATGCCGTAGGCGATGCCGACGTTCTCATCGCGCGTGAAGATCGACGGCGACATCGACGGCGTGTTGCCCATCATCGGCACCATGCTCATCGATTCCACGCCGGCGGCGATCATCACGTCCGACTCGCCCACGCGGATGCGGTCCGCGGCCATCGCCACGGCCGACACGCCCGAGGCGCAGAAGCGGTTCACGGTGATGCCGCCCACGGTGTTTGGCAGGCCCGAGAGCAGCGCGCCGATGCGCGCCACGTTCAGGCCCTGCTGGGCTTCGGGGATGGCGCAGCCCACGATGGCGTCTTCGATCAGCGCCGGATCGAGATTGGGCACCTGCGCCACGGCAGCGCGCAGGATCATGGCGAGCAGGTCGTCAGGCCGGGTGTTCCGGAACGCGCCCTTGGGGGCCTTGCCGATGGGCGAACGGGTGGCCGCGACGATGTAGGCGTCTTGCAGTTGTTTCATGATGTCGGTTCCTATTCTGGCCTGTTAGTTGCGCACCGGCTTGCCGGTCTGCAGCATGCCCATGATGCGCTCCTGCGTCTTGCCCGTGCCGAGCAGCTCGATGAACGCGCGGCGCTCCAGCGCCAGCAGCCAGTCCTCGCTGACCAGCGAGCCGGCTTCCACGTCGCCGCCGCACACGGCCTCGGCGATACGCGTGGCGATCAGGAAATCGTGGGCCGAGATAAAGTTGCCGTCGCGCATGTTGACCAGCGACGCCTGGATGGTGGCGATGCCCGAGCGGCCCGCCACCGGCACCAGCGCGCCGGGCACCGGGGCGCGGTAGCCGGCGTTGGCCAGCGCGCGCACTTCGCTCTGCGCCACGTACAGCAGTTCGTGGACGTTGAAGACGATGGTGTCAGTCGGTTGCAGATAGCCAATCTGCTGCGCATCGAGCGCCGAGGTGGACACCTTCGCCATCGCCGCCGCCTGGAAGCGGTTGGTCAGGAATTGCAGGTAGTTGGTGCTGCCCGCCGCCTGCGCCGCGCGCGCGGCAGCCAGTGCCGCCTCCTTGAGGCCGCCACCGGCCGGGACCAGGCCCACGCCCACTTCGACGAGGCCGATGTAGGTTTCGAGCGCGGCCACACGCTTGGCCGAATGGAGCATCAGCTCGCAGCCACCGCCGAGCGCGATGCCCGACGCCGCCGCCACCACCGGCACGGCCGAATACTTCACGCGCATCATGCCGTCCTGGAACTTCTTGACGAACGGCTCGATGCCCTTGGCGCCGCCCATCATGAACGCGGGCATGGCAGCTTCGAGGTTGGCGCCGGCCGAGAACGGACCGCCGGGCGCGCCCAGTTGCAGCGAGGTCGGCTGCCACACCACCAGACCCTTGTAGCCGGCTTCGGCCAGGTCGATGGCGCGCGTCAGGCCGTCGATGACATCCGGCCCGATCGTGTTCATCTTGCTCTTGAAGGACACCACCAGCACGTCGTCGGCGCCGGCGCTGGTCCAGATGCGCACCGCATCGTTCTCTTCGACAGTCTTGCCAGCCGTGCGCGGATCGGCCGCGTCGGTGCCGCGCAGCGCTGCGCGGAACACCTGGCGCTGGTACCCCGGCAGTTCGGCGCGCTGGACGAACGAACTGGTCGCCGGCGACCACGAACCCTTGGCGCTATGCACGCCCTGGTTCTCGGCCACGGCACCGCTGAACACCCAGGCGGGCAACGCAGCGTTCGACAGCGCCTTGCCTGCATCGACATCTTCCTTGACCCACTCGGCCACCTGCTTCCAGCCGGCGGCCTGCCAGTCTTCGAACGGGCCCGAGTTCCAGCCGAAGCCCCAGCGGATGGCGAGGTCCACGTCCGCCGCCGAACCGGCGATCTGTTCGAGGTAGACGGCGATGTAGTGGAACACGTCGCGGAAGACGCTCCACAGGAACTGCGCCTGCGGGTTGGTCGATTCGCGCAGCAGCTTGATGCGCTCCGCCGGCTCCTTCTTGAGCATGCGGACCACGATCTCGTCGGCCTTCTTGCCCGACTCCACGTACTGGCCGGTCTTGGCGTCCAGCACCTTGATCGCCTTGCCTTCCTTCTTGTAGAAGCCGGCGCCTGTCTTCTGGCCCAGCGCGCCCGCATCGACCAGCCCCTTCAGCACGGCCGGCGTCTGGTAGACCGGTGCGAACGGGTCGTTGGTCAGGTTGTCCTGCATCGTCTTGATCACGTGCGCCATGGTGTCCAGGCCCACCACATCGGCGGTGCGGAACGTGGCGGACTTGGCGCGGCCCAGCTTGGAACCGGTCAGGTCATCGACGACATCGAACGGAATGCCGAACTTCTCGGCCTCGGCGAACACGGCCAGGATCGAGAAAATGCCGACGCGGTTGGCGATGAAGTTCGGCGTGTCCTTGGCGCGCACCACGCCCTTGCCGAGCGTGGTGGTCAGGAAGGCTTCCAGGCGGTCGAGGATCTCGGGCTGCGTGGTGGCCGTCGGAATCAGCTCCACCAGGTGCATGTAGCGCGGCGGGTTGAAGAAGTGCACGCCACAGAAGCGGGCCTTCAGGCCAGCGTCGAAGCCATCCGACAGCGCGGTGATCGACAGCCCCGAGGTATTGGTCGCGAAGATCGCATGCGGGGCCAGGTGCGGGGCCACCTTCTTGTAGAGGTCGTGCTTCCAGTCCATGCGCTCGGCGATGGCCTCGATCACCACGTCGCACTCGCCCAGCAGGGCGATGTCATCTTCGTAGTTCGCGGCGCGGATCAGGCCGGCCTCATCCTTGATGCCGAGCGGCGCGGGCGAGAGCTTCTTCAGGTTCTCGATGGCGCGCAGGGCGATGCCGTTCTTGGGGCCTTCCTTGGCGGGCAGGTCGAACAGCACCACGGGCACGCGGGCGTTGACCAGGTGGGCGGCAATCTGCGCCCCCATGACGCCGGCACCCAGCACGGCGACTTTCTTGACGATGAAATTGGACATGCGCGCTCCTCAGTCTGTGAGCGTTGAGAGGATGTGAGGTACGGGCAGGCGCGGCGGCGGATGGCCGCGCGCGCCTGCCGGCAAATCAGAACAGGTCGGCGTCCAGCGCCATCAGCGTGGCCGAGCCGGCGCGCGCCTTGCAGATCTCCGCGGCGGTTTCCGGCAGCAGCTTGGCGAAGTAGAACCGCGCCGTGGCCAGCTTGCTGGTGTAGAACTTGTCGCCGCTGCCCTCCTTCTCGAGCGCGAGCTTGGCCATGCGGGCCCAGAAGTACGAGAACACCAGGTGCCCCACCACGCGCAGGTACGGCACGGCGGCCGCGCCCACTTCGTCCGGGTTGCCCATGGCCTTCATGCCGATTTCCATGGTCAGCTTCTGCACCTTGTCGCCGATGTCGGCCAGCGGGTTGACGAACTCCTGCATCGCCTCGTTGGTGCCCTCTTCCTCGACGAAGTCCTGCACGATCTTGCCGAACGCCTTCAGCTTGGCGCCCATGTCGCCCAGGATCTTGCGGCCCAGCAGGTCCAGCGCCTGGATCGTGTTGGTGCCTTCGTAGATCATGTTGATGCGGGCGTCGCGCACGTACTGCTCCATGCCCCATTCGGCGATGTAGCCGTGGCCGCCGAACACCTGCATGCCCTCGTTCGTCGAGGTGAAGGCGTTGTCGGTCAGGAAGGCCTTGATCACCGGCGTCAGCAGCGCCACGAGGTCGCCGGCTTCCTTGCGCACGGCGGCGTCGGGGTGCGACAGCTCGCGGTCGATCTGCAGCGCGGTCCAGTAGCTGAACGCGCGGCCGCCTTCGACGTAGGCCTTCTGCGTCAGCAGCATGCGGCGCACGTCCGGGTGCACGATGATCGGATCGGCCGGCTTCTCCGGCGCCTTCGGGCCGGTCAGCGCGCGCATCTGCAGACGGTCCTTGGCGTAGGCCAGCGAGTTCTGGTACGCCACCTCGGTCAGGCCCAGGCCCTGGGCGCCCACGCCCAGGCGCGCGGCGTTCATCATCACGAACATCGCGTTCAGGCCCTTGTTCGCCTCGCCCACGAGCCAGCCCCGCGCGCCGTCCAGGTTCATCACGCAGGTGGCGTTGCCGTGGATGCCCATCTTGTGTTCGATGGAGCCGCACTTGATGCCGTTGCGCTCGCCCGGGTTGCCACCGGCATCGGGGATGAACTTCGGTACCACGAACAGCGAGATGCCCTTGGTGCCTTGCGGGGCGTCCGGCAGGCGGGCCAGCACCAGGTGAATGATGTTCTCGGCCAGGTCGTGCTCGCCGGCCGAGATGAAGATCTTCGTGCCCGAGATCAGGTAGGAGCCATCGGCCTGCGGCTCGGCCTTGCTGCGCAGCATGCCGAGGTCGGTGCCGCAATGCGGCTCGGTCAGGCACATCGTGCCGGTCCACACGCCGGACACCAGCTTGGGCACGTAGGTCTGCTTCAGCTCCGGCGTGCCGTGGGCATGCAGCGCCTCATAGGCGCCGTGCGAGAGGCCCGGGTACATCGTCCACGCCTGGCCGGCCGAGTTCAGCATCTCGTACAGCGCGTTGTTGATGATGATGGGCAGGCCCTGGCCGCCGAACTCGGGGTCGCAGGCCAGCGCCGGCCAGCCGGCTTCGACGTACTGCTGGTAGGCCTCCTTGAAGCCCTTGGGCGCGCGGACCACGCCGTCGCCCTCGTAGGTGCAGCCCTCGCGGTCGCCGGGCTGGTTCAGCGGGAAGACCACGTCGGCGCAGAACTTGCCGGCTTCCTCGATAACCTGGTTGATGGTGTCCGCGTCGATGTCGGCGTGCGTCGGCATCGCCTTGAGTTCGGCTTCTGCGCCGAGCAGTTCATGGAGCACGAACTGCATGTCGCGCAACGGTGCGGTGTACTGGCCCATCAAAAACTCCTTGGAGGTTTGCGATGCCGCCACACGCACGCGCCGCGCCGCCTGAAGGGAGGGGGCGAGACCGTTGCCGGGGGCGGCGTCAGGTTCGGTAAGACTGAATCAGTTTGTTGAGCGCGACCATGGCAAGTTCGGCGCTGTCCGGCAGGCGCAGGAAACGGGCGTCGTGATGCAAGCCTAGTTCAAGGCTGTACATCTCGAACAGCATCGTGCGCGGATCGCAGTCCGCGCGCAGGTGCCCCTCTTCCTTGGCCTGGTCGATCGCGCGCATCAGCGCGGCCCGCCAGATCGTGACGCTCTTGACCAGCTCGTCACGCACCGGGCTTTCCGCGCGATCGTCGTACTCGACCGCCCCGCTGATGTAGATGCAGCCCGTGGTCACTTCCTGGATGCGCTTTTCCATCCAGCGCCGCACCATCGACCACAGGCGCGGCAGACCGCGTGGCTCGTGCAGCGAGGGGTAGAACACCTCCTGCTCGAACCGGCGGTGATACTCGCGCACCACTTCCACCTGCAGGTCCTCGCGCGAACCGAAATGCGCGAATACGCCGCTCTTGCTCATCTGCATGCGTTCCGCGAGGAGGCCGATGGTCAGCCCTTCCAGCCCGTCGCGGGACGACAATTCCAGTGCGGCATCGAGAATCGCCACGCGCGTCATCTCACCCTTGCGCAAGGGCGCGGGTGCGGCGGCGGATTCAAGACGGACTGACTGGTGTCGCATGGTGTTCTCTCCGTTCTCGCAGCGCACTTCCCGGGCGCTGCCTATGACCTGACTTTGCTTTGAACCTGGCATTGCGGCTGCCGTAAAGCCGTGGCAAGTCGCGAATGCACGCAGTCTAAGCCAAAAAAGAACGGTCGTTCAGATTATTCTGGCGAGGCCGTTTGGCATCAAGCAATTAATTAGACCGGGGTTTCTAAACAGACGGTGCGGGCCCTGCGTTGACCACGCATTGCAGCAACGGCTTAAAACCGCCCGGCACCAGCGCGCGCGGGATGGCGCGTGCGGCAGGGCAGCATGGTAACGCCACGCGCGCGGCCATACGTCGAGGCATTCAGTACCGCCCCGTCACCCCGGCGATGACGACGCCGACGCGCAACACATAGTAGGCCGCCCAGTTGGCAAACCGCCGCAGGCGCGGCAGGCCCGCGTGCGCCTCCGGCACCACGCGCGCGCTGCGCTGCGCCATGGCCCGTTCCAGGTGCCCGCGCAGGTCGTTCGCGAAGTGGGTGTCGTAGACGGCCACGTTGGCCTCGCGCGCCAGCAGCAGGCTGAACGGGTCCATATTGCTCGAGCCGACCGTCGCCCAGGTATCGTCGACCACGGCGACCTTCGCGTGCAGGAAGCTCGCCTCGTATTCGTAGATCTCCACGCCCGCCTCAAGCAGCGTGGCGTAGAGCGCGTGCGTGGCGAAATGCTGGAGCCGGTACTCGACCACCCCCTGGAGCAGCAGCCGCACCCGCACGCCGCGCTCGCGGCAGGCCAGCAGCGCGCGGCGCATCTTGTGGCCCGGCAGGAAGTAGGCATTGGCGAGGATCACGTCGTGCCGCGCCGCGCCCAGCGCGTAGAGGTACTCGCGCTCGATCGTGCGGCGGTTGCGCAGGTTGTCGCGCAGCAGCAACGCGGCCGGCACGCCGCCCGGCTGCACGTTGCGCCGCGCCTGGCGGGCGGCCGTGGTCAGCGTCTCCACCTCGGCGAAGGCCTCGGCGGTCTCGCGCAGGCCGCGGCGCTGGGCGATGCGGAACCAGAGCCGGGCCGACGCCAGCGCGATCTGCGCGACCAGCGGCCCGGATACCCGCACGGCGAAGTCGTAGCGTGGGCCGAGTTCGGGCAGGTCGAGCGGGCCGTGGTTGTGGTCGTCGATGATATTGATGCCGCCGACGAACGCCACGCTGTCGTCGATCACGGCCATCTTGCGGTGGAGCCGGCGCAGATGCCGGCGCGCGAACTTGAAGCCGCGCAGTGGCCGGTAGATCTCGAGCTTCACCCCGCCGGCCCGGAGGCGCTGTTGCAGGGCTTCGGGCATGTCGCCGGCGCCGAAGCCATCGACCACCAGCCGTACGTCCACGCCTCGCTGCGCTGCAGCGATCAGCGCCTCGCTGACGCGCTGGCCTACCCCATCATCGGCATAGATATAGGTCTCCAGCACGACGTGGCGGGTGGCCGCGCCGATGGCGGCGATCAGGGCGGGGAAGAAGGTTTCGCCATTGCGCAGCAGTTCCACGGCATTGCCGGGCACCGGATTGCCGCGCCGGCGGCCCCAGCGCAGCAGCGGCGTGCGAAGGGCGGCGCCAGCCGGCGCTGCCTTGGGGGGAATGGGCGGCGCCGGAGCCTGGGGCGTCGAGGCAGGTGTGGGGCGGTCGACCCGGTCGTAGATCCGTGACATGGCTTGATTATCGGATAACGGGCGGCTCCTGCACATCGCCCTGGCCAACTCTGCTATTGTCGGGCCATTGTGTGGCGGAAAACGGAAAGAATTGTGAAGGTATTCGGCATCGCCGGTGCGTCGGGCAGCGGCAAGACCACGCTGCTGGACCAGCTGATTCCCCGCTTCGTGGCCGACGGCCTGCGGGTAGCCGGCATCAAGCACACCCACCACGGCTTCGACCCCGACACCCCCGGCAAGGACTCCTGGCGCATGCGCGCGGGCGGCTGCGAGAACGTCGTGCTGGTCGGCGCGCGTCACCTGACGCTGATGCGCCACTACCCGGAATCGAAGCCGTCGCCCGAGATCAGCGAGGCGCTGGCCGTGCTGCCGCCCGAGACCGACCTGGTGCTGGTCGAAGGCTATAAATGGAGCGATTTCCCCAAGCTCGAGGTCTATCGGCCCGCCCACGGCAAGCCGCCGCTCTGGCGCGACGTGCCCGGCGTGGTCGCCGTGGCGACGGACGCCCCGGCCGAAGTTGCCACGCAAACGGCGCTGCCGGTACTCGACCTCGCCGATCCAGACGCCATCTACCACTGGATCCGCACCGCCCTCATCAGCCTGTAACCCCGGGGCACTACGCCTCGGGAATCGCCACCCGGCGGGCCAGCTCCGCCACCAGCGGCACATGGTCCGAACGCTCGGCCCATTCGCGGCCGGTCAGCGCCTGGGTGCGCTCGATCTCGAATCCCCGTACGTAGATCCGATCCAGCTGCCACCACGGCATATGGCTCGGAAACGTGTGGATACGCCCGCTCTTGGCGTGCGCCGACTCCACCGCGTTGAGCGTGTTGCAGATCTGGGCGTCCAGCCGATGGTTCCAGTCGTTGAAATCGCCGGCGATGACCAGCGGCGCATCGGCCGGCACCACGGCGCGCACACGCTCCACCAGCGCGCTCGCCTGCCGCGCCCGGCTGCGCGCGAACAAGCCGAAATGCACGCAGATCAGGTGCGCCTCCACGCCGTTGATGTCCGCCACCGCGTGCAACAGGCCGCGCTGCTCGAAGCGGTGATCGGAGATATCGAGATTTTCCGACATCAGGATCGGATGCCGGGACAGGATCGCGTTGCCGTGATGGCCGTGATCGTAGACCGCGTTGCGGCCGTAGACCGAATGCGGATAGGCGTCGGTGGCCAGATAGTTGAGCTGGGTGTGGTCAGGGTCGAACAACTCGGCGGCAACCAGCCGGTCGTTGCGGTCCTGGACTTCCTGCAGGAAGACGATGTCCGCGTTCATGGTCTGCAGGCCGGTGCGTACATTCTGGATGCGCGGCTTCCCGCTGAACCCCTTCACGCCCTTGTGGATGTTGTACGTGACCACGCGCAGCTTCATCATGCCGCTCCCGAGGTGACGTCGAGCCCCGCCGCCGCCCGCCAGGCCAGCTGGCGCACCGCTTCCGCATTGCTGCTGGAAAAGCAGCGCTCGGCGGCTTCCTGCCAGGGCAGCCACGCGTAGCGCAGGTGTTCACGCGGCGCTAGCGTCACATTAAGAGGTGCGGGCACGCACAGCCCGAACCAGTGCTCGGTGTTGCGTGCCACCCCGGGCGCGTAGCGGTGGCGCCACTGGGGGTAGATGTCGTACGTGATGGTGTGTTGCCAGTCGGTCAGGCTATGCGCGCTGGCGATGATGCCGGTTTCCTCGGCCACCTCGCGGGCGGCGGTCACTGGCAGCGGTTCGTCCTCGGCGTCCAGGCTGCCGGTGACCGACTGCCAGAAGCCGGGCCGGTCGGCGCGCTCGATCAGCAGGACTTGCAGGTCTGGCGTGTAGATGACAACCAGCACCGATTCGGGAATCTTGTAGGGCATGGGGCGCGTTGGAAGGACAAACCCAAGGATAGCGCAAACCCCTCCGCTCAGGCCGCCGAGCGATCGGCGGCAGGTGCCGGCATCCCGTCTTCCGGCTTGGCGTGGCGCAGCCAGGTCTCGAAGACGTCCGGCGAATCGCCATGGCCCCACGCAGAACGCAGTTGCTGCATCAGCGGCGCCAGCGCCTGCGTGTAGCGCTGCGAGGCCACGTGGGCATGCTCGGCCAACGCATCGGTGCTCTCGCGCAGTTGCGCGGCCAGCTCGGCACGTTCCTGCCCAATGTCCTTCTCGCGCTGACCCAGCTGGTTGTACTTCTGGATCAGGAAGCGCTGGTAATCGCCCGCTTCCACGCCTTGCGCGGCCTGGGCGTTGACCTGCTCGAAGCGCATCACGATGCTGGCGGTTTCCTGTTCGACATGGGCGGCTTCCGCCACCAGCGCCTGGAGCGCCTCCTGAAGCGTCAGCGCCTCGCGGCGATGGGTCTGGAGCCGGGCGGCTTCATCCTCGAACGTACGCTGAGCGGTCAGGTAGGCCTGCACGACCGGTTGCGGGGCGACGACCAGCAGCGGGTCCGCGCCACCGGCACGCCGGCCGGTCAGTAGCGCGTCCTCGGCCAGGCGCAGGTTGCCGACATCCTCGAGCCAGCGCCCGCGGGCCATGACAGTCGCCACGGTATCGAGCGACAGGCGGCGCAGCGCATCGGCACGCTGGGCCGTGACCGGCTCGGCGCCATCGGGGCCTGTAGCAATGGGATGCGCCGTCTGCGCCGCATGGGCGATATCGGGCACGCAGGCCGCCACCGTCGTCGCCACCGATTCGGACATCGCCTGTGCCGACTTGCGCACCGCGCGACGCAGCTCGAATTTCGCCAGCAACATCATCACCAGGCCAGCCACCAGCCACGTCAGGATGGTCTCCGCATGCGCCTGCAGGAACTGGCGGATTTGTTCGATATCGAGGTTCACAGATTCGTCCTCCCAGACGGCGCGGCACGGTTGATTATGGGTTTTTCAACCTAGGGAGACATTGTTGCGGGAGGCTTCGTTCCTATTCGTAACAAATGGAAACGAGATTATTGGTGTTCGAGGGCGAAATCCCCGCGTACTATCGACGTTTGTTTCAATTCAAGCAATGGGAGCCATCGCCGAATTCAGCGGCTGCTCTGCGCCGGAGGGCGCGATCAGTTCTCGCGGCCTCAGATAACCGCTGTGGTCCACGCGCAGAAACCCCGCGCGCGAGTCGTGGATGTAGTGGTCGAACAGTCGGAGCAGGCCCGGCGACAGCTTCGGGGGATTCAGCCAGGCTTCCCAGTAGGCGGCTTCCTCGTTGGACAGCGGCTGGTTCATCGGGCTGCGCGGACCGCCGGCCGCATCGATGGTGCGGTCGTATTCACTGCGGTTGGTCTTCCACAGCTCGGTCAGATAACTGCGCCAGTTCATCGTGTCCATTTCGACCTTCAGGCGTTCATGAAACGCCTGAATGCGTTGCAGCTGCGCCTGTACTTCCGGGTCAGTCGAACACACGTTCTTGTAGATGTCACAAGGCTTCTGCTGGAACCGCCCCTTTAGCCAGCCATAGTAAAGGCGCATGTGTCCGAAGATCTGCGCCTCGAGCGTGCCGCCCGCCTCGATATGGCCCATGTACTCGTCGAATAGCGCTTTGACATCCTCGTCGTATTCAAACAGGTCATGGACATCCTTGGTGGCGAGCGACGGCGCAGTGAATGGCACACCGCTGATGGCGCCCTCCACGCGCATGCGGTTCAGGGCGATACGCGCCAGCAGGTCGGAACGGGCCTGTTCGCCGGGGCGATAGCCGCCGCCGATGTCAGAGTGAACCCCGGGCCAGATCAGCTTTTCAACCGGTGCGCCGCCATCGTGCGCTCGCGTCAGCGGGAAATAGGCCCGCAGCTCGTGTCCGGCCGCGATGTGAAAGCATCGCTCCACCTGATCAGGAATACGCATCCACATGTCGCTATTGAGGTTGTGCCCCGGCAGCCCGACGGACTCGACGGTATCGAACAGACCCAGAAACCGGATATGCAACGGCGCGGCTTCACCATCGACTGCTGTGCGGCAAGGCCAGAAGGGCGCGCCATGCCGCATCTCGCATTGTGTCAACAGCCGGTGTACAAAGGCACGCGCAAGCGCCGCGCCGCGGGAGAAGCCAAATACGGCGATATCGATGCGGGTGACTTTGTGGTTGGCTTTCAATCTATCTCGAAGATCTGCCTCGGCCAACGCTAATCGCGCATCTGCGCCCAATCCGGCTCCCCCGCCCAATGTCTCGCTGTCGCGAATCCATTCCCACCAGCTTGGATTACTGGCATCTAGCGGTGTGCCAACGCCTGGGTAGTAAAACCTCCAGATCAGCGGTCGTTCCTCGTCGTGTCCCGCATAGAGCCGTGCGATGTTGGACAACTTCTTCGCCGGTTCGTCCAACTTAAGGTTGTTTCCTGTGCCATCAAAAAAAAAGCTGAACCACGGCTTCTGCTCGCAGGTCGAGCAGGTCGTGAACGCTTCGTCGTGCAGCATCGTGGCGGTCTTGAGCGCCCGATGGAAAGTATCGTGGCTATCGGTGAACCAGTCTTGCATCGTTATTCTCCCTTTTGGCGCATTACGCGCGGGCCAACAAAGAAAATTCTGTCCATCCGCGGATTTCCGGGGCCTAGATCGCCGTCCCCAGAAAGCAATTCCGTCTCGATCTCATGATTGGGGAAGAATCGGACCACTAGATAGCTCTGCAGCTTGTAGCCCGGCTTCGGCATCGTCCCTTTCACGACGACATCCCGGCTGTAGGTTTTCCACATGGACTTGTCGTCCTGACGTCCGCCCACTCGCCATACGACCTTGATCGTCTGACCGACACCCGGCATCCGCGAACAGCATATGCTTCCACTGGTTCCCCCTCTGGAGAATTCCTTAACCTGTATACCGCCCACTCCGGTGTCCTTGCCTGAGACCGTCTGAATCCAGTAGTCGTAGATATAGTCCTCGGTGTAGTTCGCGGCCCACGCCCCCGCCCTGACATCTCTTCCCGACTGGCCCATCGCGCACCCACCGAGCGTGACCAGCACCATCACAATCAGCCCGCATGCAATCCGTCTCATTGCTTCATCCCCCGTTCCGAGGGTGAAGCGAGTTGGTCCAGGACCGGCCATAGCAACGGATCGATACGTTTGCTCGCGCGGCCGGCCTTCAGCTCCTCGTCGGAGATGTACTCAGCCTGAATGGTGGCCGCGGGAAAATCATTCATGAACCGGAGGATGAGGTGCGAGAACTGATTGGGGTCGGCTGGTGCCTGCCCGGTCAGCACAGCCGTTCGCTTGATGTGCTGGTGTTCCCCCATGGTTGGGCTCTTCCAGTAAATCGTTATTGGCGCGCCCGGCTTCGGTAATTCGTAGCAGCACCTTGCTGGCCCTACCCCGCCCGACTCGCGCGCGCGGACGGGTCCCGCAAGCCCGACACGCTCTTTGGCGCCGGTGTCAATGAGCACGGCTGAAACCTCGAAGTCCGTATAGTTGACCATCAGGACGCCGACCTTCTTCAACGAACCGGCTTCAACGTGTTTGGCAGGCTCTGTCGAAACACTACCGGACGCACACGCGCCAAGAAGCAGCGCAATGGATGACAGCGATATCGTTTTCATGATGATGTGTGGCATGCTGAATTACTCTCCTTTTATTGCGCTGCCCGGCTTCGGGTCTTCAGCGTGCAGCGTGATGGAGACCCCTCGACCGGGTCCAAATTTGACGATTGCCAGACCGGTGTCCCTGGCCTTGGGAAGTTCACCTGTCACCTCGACTTCAACAGCACATTCCCAATTGGCATAGTGTGCGATCCATCTGACAGTGGCCTGCGCTCCCGGCAATGGCATCGCCACGGCGGGGACGTCCATCTCGACGGGCGCGTGCATGGTCCCTTGCAGTTCGCCGCACAGTGAGGACACCTGGCTGACGCCGCCGCATTCAAAGTGCAGGCAAATATCGCGTTGTCGATACTGGTTGCAATTCAGCACCCGCACGCGTATCTGCACGCAACCCTGCTTGCGCAGCTTTTCCTGATGCGCCTGGGTTGCCAGCTCCCCCGCACGCCTCATGGCAATTTCGCGTGCCGCTGGCCAAACGCCTTCATCCAGCGCGGCGTACGCATCGATCAGGGCGGGCCTTGTATTGCGAAGCCGGGTCAGCACGTCTTGCACCGCAGGATGTTCGTCGTAGGCCGCGCCGTAACGAAGCCCGTAGGCGGCATACACGCCAAGATCGATCTTTTCGGTAATGCCATACGACATGGCCTTCTCGACAAGCGAAGTTATGCGCTGCAGTTGCGCACTGGCACGGCTCCCATGCAGTTGCGACGGATCGAATGTTTGCAGCCAGGCGAGCACCTGGGCAGGTGCGCCGGCTCGATCGAGGGCATTCATTACGTCCTTCGGTACGGGAAAGGCGTCCCATGCCGGCGGCAAAGGCAGGTTTTCGCCGGCAAGCTCGACCAGTTCTCCGCACGGATCGCGGCACCACCACGCGAGGAACGGCCCGAACATGTAGCGGCGTGTCGCCTCAGGCAACGCGCCATGCAGCACAGGCAGGTAAGCCGGTTGATGGAAGAAGAACCATGCGTCCACATCGTCCGGCCCGAGCCGTGCGTGGAGCAAGGTTTGCAGATGCCCGATGAGGGCCGCGGCGGGATGTATCGTCCATATCCACGACACGGTTCGGCAATCGTCCACGCTCAGGTTGTTGAGCGAGTGGTACAGGGTGCGGGACGCCACACCGTCCGGCTCTGGGCAGGCAAGCAGGAAGGGCCCGGTTTCCGTGAGGTCATCCAGTCCGGTATCGCTATACAGCGCAAGACGGGTTACCCGTTTCAGGGCGTCCGATAGCCGGAGCTGATCCCGATGGCTGACCGTGGAGGTATCGATCAGGGCGTAAAGCCGCGCCTGAGGATGCGCGGCCTTCAGGTTGGTGTACTGGGCGCGGAACCGCGCCAGCCATGCGTTACGAGCTTCAAGTGGCATGAAAATCTGTCGTCGTGGCGCCCGAGGGCTAGAAGCGTGCAAACGGCATGCCGGTGCGGGCGGCATCCAGGGCGCATGCCGTTGCCGCCGGCTTCGGCAGCACAGGCAGATCGGCGGGGATGCTGGCCGGTCCCTGGCGAACGTGTGCGGCGGCCTTTGAGATGCGGTCGCCCCGTGTCGCGTCCTCAATGCCCGTGCAGGTCAGGCGCAGATAGGACCCTCCGCACTTGAACAGCAGTTCGTCTTTCGCCTCGATGACGACGCGCCCGTTCGAACTGGTAATGGTGGCGTCCTTCTCGGAAGCCATCTGGATGGCCCCGCTTTGCGCCTGTATCTGCACGTCTCCACGCACGGCAAACAACTTGACGCCCATTCGGTACGCGAGCAGCGACAGCACTTCTCCGGCCACGATGGCGACATTCCGCACTGCATTGACGTTGAATCGGCTGGACGTCGTGACGCTCACATCCTTGCCCGCCGCCACCATCACGCGGTCAGGCGTGGCCAGGCCGATACCGTTAGGCGCGGACAGCGCGATAACCGCCCGCTTGAGATCCGCCAGTTCATCCTTCAGCCACTGGTTCTCGGCTTTCATGTCCGCCACTTCCGCCTGGGCGGCCCGCGCAACCTGCGCCAACTCCTGGGCGTGCGCCTGCGTCAATTGGAACTGGTCCATCGCAGGCGTCATGTCGTTCTGCTTGCCCAGCGCCTTCTTCTGCATGTCCGCCGACACGAACAAGCCGCCGCCTGCGCGCACCGCGCCTTGCGCGTCGGTACGCAACTCGAATCCCTCGCCACGCCGCTTCCACTTGCCGTCGACCATATGGCCAAGCGTCAGCTGGGTCTTGCCGGAGTGTTCGGTGGACAGCTTGATATGTTCCTGCCCCTCCCAATCCTCGAGTTCGATCTTGTTGTCGCGCTGCGTGCGGATGACGTTGCGTGACAGCCATCGGTCCTGGTTGGTAATCAGGTCGGGCTGGCAGCTGTTGTGGTGGACATGGGCGATGTACGGCTTGTTCGGATTTCCGTCCCGGAACGCGATGGCGGCCTCTGTGCCATCGATCAACGGGAAATGGAAGCCTGTCTGGAACGCGCCGGCGAACGGCTTCGCCAGGCGCAGCGGCACGCATTCTCCACCGCCTGGCCATGTCTCGAAGTCGAACTCGAAGCGAACTGTGTAATAGCCCTGTGGCGTCAGGTAAGCATACGGATACTTGCTTGGCGACGTGATACGGGCGCTCAGCGTGCCCGGTATCTTCGGCCAGTTGGCTTCATCGAGCGGCAGCCGGAAGCGGCGGTCCGAGGGGATCGATTTGAAGGAATTGCGATAGGCCGCATCACGTGCGCCGCTATGAATGACCTCGATGATGACCTGCCCGTGTGGTGCGTCGGGCAGGTCCTTATCCATCCTGAGGATTCGCGCCGGACGCAGCGCCAGCACGCTGCTTTCGCCTTCATAGACCACCTGGCCGGCAACCTCCGCTTCATGACGCAGCTGCGCCTCCCATTTCGCGCCCGCCATGTCCAGATGATGCGTGCCGAAGACGTAGGGCCGGCCGTAGGTGGTCTTGTCACTGCGCGCGACGTTCGCTTCGCCCTGGATAGGCTCCCACGCCAGATCGGGGTTGTAGTCGGCCACCAGAAACGATTCGGCAACGGCTTTCGCGTGTGTGCGAAGGCCATGAACGGCCTCCACACCGGATTCCAGCCCCGCCGTCTCGCGATAAGGCACATGCAGTTGAGGCTTGTAGATGTAATGGTCAATGTCGTCGCCGAACACCAGAAATTCGCCGAACTCTCCCGGGATGAAATAGCTATAGATCCCTTCCTGCTCCATCAACAGCCGAATGTATGCCCAATCGGACATCTGGTACTGGAAACGGAACTTGTGCTGCGGATACTTGCGCAGGAGCTTGAAAGCGAACTGATGGCCGAGCAGGCCATGGCGTCGCAGGATGGCCTCGATAATTTCCGGCGCGGTCTTGTGCTGATAGATGCGGGTCGCGCGCGTGAGGCGCAAGCGGGCTACGAGCGGCTCCAGGTCTATCTCATACCCGTGGAAGTCCCGCGTCTCGGCCGTCTTGGTGAATCGTGTGATGCAGCCCGCAAACGTGCGGGGTTCCGTCCCGTCCCCGGGATCGATCACGAACGTGGCCGGCTTCCCAACGTAATCGGCGCGGCCCTGCTCCAGCGGGTGGGTCAGTGCGACCGTCACCACATACGGCTCACCTAGCCGCTCCACCGTCTTGAAGGACACCACGGAAAGCGCAGCGGCGCTCAGCGCGCCAGGCACTTCCAGACGATAGGCCTGCCGGCCCGTTTCCCCCTTGCGCAGGGCGCTGCCATCAGACGTCCTTCCTTTGCTCAAATCCGCCACGGTTCCTTGCTCCGTTCTCAAGCCATGCACAGCGTGGTTGCGCTGCGCGGCGCACATTACGCCGTTTTACCTGGGCTGCGAACCTCAATGGCATTGCAATCCACTGCAACATTGAGCGAAGTCAATAGAACCGTGCCACTCGGCCAACCTTTGTGCGCACACCACACGTGACTGGCTCGGGCCCAAAAGAAAAAGGGCGCCCAGCCGGGCGCCCCTTCATCGGTCTTACTAACGGTCAGACAATACTCAAACCGTAGTCTTGGCCTCCTGCGCCCGCAGGCGAATATGCAGCTCCCGCAGTTGCTTCTCGTCCACCGCCGACGGGGCCTGCGTCAGCAGATCCTGTGCACGCTGGGTCTTCGGGAAGGCGATCACGTCGCGGATCGAATCGGCGCCGGCCATCATCGTCACGATACGGTCGAGGCCGAATGCCAGTCCGCCGTGCGGCGGCGCGCCGTATTGCAGCGCATCCAGCAGGTAGCCGAACTTGGCCCGTGCCTCTTCCTCGCCGATCTTCAGCGCGCGGAACACCTTGCTCTGCACGTCCTCGCGGTAGATACGGACCGAACCGCCGCCCATTTCCCAGCCGTTCAGCACCATGTCGTACGCCTTGGCGATGCACTTGCCCGGATCGGTTTCCAGGTACTGCAGGTGCTCGTCCTTCGGGCTCGTGAACGGGTGGTGCATGGCCACCCAGCGCGCGTCTTCCTCGTCGTACTCGAACATCGGGAAGTCGATCACCCACAGCGGCTTCCACACGTCCTCGAACAGGCCGCTGGACTTGCCGAATTCGGAATGGCCGATCTTCAGGCGCAGGCCGCCGATGGCGTCGTTCACGACCTTGGCCTTGTCGGCGCCGAAGAAGATGATGTCGCCGTCCTGGGCGCCGGTGCGCTTCAGGATCTCGGCAATCGCGGCGTCATGCAGGTTCTTGACGATCGGCGATTGCAGGCCGTCGCGGCCCTTGGCCACTTCGTTGACCTTGATCCAGGCCAGGCCCTTGGCGCCGTAGATGCCGACGAACTGGGTGTAGGCGTCGATTTCGCCACGCGAGATCGAACCGCCGCCCGGCACGCGCAGACCCACCACGCGACCGTTGTCGCTGTTGGCCGGGCCCGAGAACACCTTGAAGTCGACGTCCTTCATCACGTCGGTCAGCTCGGTGAATTCGAGCTTCACGCGCAGGTCCGGCTTGTCCGAGCCGAAGCGGGCCATGGCCTCGCGGTACTCCATCACCGGGAACGCGGCGTCCAGGTCCACGTTGATGGCGTTCTTGAACACGGTGCGCATCATGTCCTCGAACAGGTCGCGGATCTCCTGCTCGGTCAGGAACGACGTCTCGCAGTCGATCTGCGTGAATTCGGGCTGGCGGTCAGCGCGCAGGTCTTCGTCGCGGAAGCACTTGGTGATCTGGTAGTAGCGGTCGAAGCCCGAGACCATCAGCATCTGCTTGAAGATCTGTGGCGATTGCGGCAGCGCGAAGAAATGGCCCGGGTTCGTGCGCGACGGCACCAGGTAGTCGCGCGCGCCTTCCGGCGTGCTCTTGCCCAGCATCGGCGTTTCGATGTCGATGAAGCCCTGGGCGTCCAGGTACTTGCGCACTTCCATGGCCACCTTGTAGCGCAGGCGCAGGTTGTACTGCATCTGCGGGCGGCGCAGGTCCAGCACGCGGTGCGTCAGGCGGGTGGTTTCCGACAGGTTGTCGTCGTCCAGCTGGAACGGGGGCGTGACCGACGGGTTCAGCACGCTCAGCTCATGGCACAGCACCTCGATCTTGCCCGAGGTCAGGTTGGCGTTCTCCGTGCCGGCCGGGCGCGGACGCACCTTGCCAGTGATGCGGATGCAGAACTCGTTGCGGATCTCTTCGGCGGCCTTGAACATCTCCGGGCGATCCGGATCGCAAACCACCTGCACCAGGCCCTCGCGGTCTCGCAGATCGACGAAGATCACGCCGCCGTGGTCACGCCGGCGCTGTACCCAGCCGGTCAGGGCCACTTCCTGGCCRATCAGTTGTTCGGTCACCAGACCGCAGTAGTGAGTACGCATGGAGGACATAGGAGAAATTCCCGGTAATGCGCGGCCGCGAGGCGGCCCGCGCGCAATTCAATGAGTAGGGTTCGAGTCGGCGACCGCAACCGCCTCTTCAGCGGTGTCCGCGGCCTCGGCCGCATCCGCCGGACGGCCCGGCGTGCCGGACTTGCGGGGCAGCTCCGTCGGTGCCACGACGCCCATCGAGACGATGTACTTGAGCGCGGCGTCGACGGTCATGTCGAGTTCGATGGTGTCGGCCTTGGGCATCATCAGGAAGAAGCCCGAGGTCGGATTCGGCGTGGTCGGCACGTAGACGCTGACGTATTCGCCCTGGAGGTGATTCTGCACGTCTCCGCCGGGCCGGCCGGTCAGAAACGCGATGGTCCACGACCCCTCGCGCGGATACTGCACCAGCAGCGCCTTGCGGAACGCGTTGCCGGACGACGACAGCAGCGTGTCCGAGACCTGCTTCACGCTGGTGTAGATGGGGCCCACCACGGGAATGCGGCCGAGCAGCATTTCCCACCAGCGCACCAGCCGTTGGCCGATGAAGTTGTGCGCGAGCACGCCCACCAGCAGGATGAACAGCAGCGTCAGGATGGCGCCAAGACCTGGAATGCGGCGCCCGAACAGGTTCTCGGGCTGCCACGCCACCGGCAGCAAGGCCATGCTCTGGTCCATCGTGCCGATGATCAAATTGAGCACCCACAGCGTGATGCCGAGCGGCACCAGCACGAGCAGCCCGGTCAGGAACCAGGTCTTGAGGGCGGAGGTTTTCTTGGCAACCACGGTTTTGGCCATGAGGGTCAGGCGCTGGCGCTGCCGCCCGCCGGGGCGGAAGGCGTCGAAGACGTGGACGTGGACGACGACGAAGCCGACGAACCAGACGCGTCACCGCCCGAGGCCGCCGGGGCCGATGCCGCCGCACCGCCCGTAGCCGCTGGCGCGCTGGCGCCCTTGTTGCCGCTGTTGCCGCCACGGAAGTCCGTGACGTACCAGCCCGAGCCCTTGAGCTGGAAGCCGGCGGCGGTCAGTTGTTTCTTGAAGGACCCGGCAGCGCCGCAGGATGGGCAGTCCGTGAGCGGGGCATCGCTCATTTTCTGCAGCACATCGCGCCCGTGGCCGCAGGCGTCGCAACGGTAGGCATAGATCGGCATGATGGTTCTTTTCGCGGAAATCTGGATTGGGAACAACAGGTGGCAGCGCCGGAGGCCATTTGCAATGGCAATTCGCGGAAAAACACCCACACGGCGATGCAAAGCCTCGGATTATAAACTGTCGGCGGCCCGTCCACCGCCGGGAAAAGAGGCCATTCCGGGCGCCTCAGGTCGCCCATGAGGCGCCTGGCGCCCGTTTTACCGGCGCCGCCGGGGTGCCGGACCCAGTTTCAGGCTTGGAAGTTACGCAATATGCACTTCCTTGACGCCCGGTCGCTCGCTGATCCATTGCGGCAGCAGCGAGCCGAACACCATGCCGCTGATCGAGAACATCAGCCCCACCATCTGCGGCGGCACGGCGGCGTCGGCGAAGGCCACCTCGCAGGTCAGCCAGGATGCCAGCCCCATCAGGATGGCGGCCAGCCCGCCCTGTCGCGTGGCCGGCTTCCAGAACAGCCCGAACGCCAGCGGCACGAAGGACGACACCAGCGTCACCTTGTACGCGTTTTCCACCATGTGGAAGATCGACAGGTGCGAATTCAGCGCGAACAGCGTCACCAGCGTCGTGAAGACCAGCACCACGGCCTGCATCACGCGCAGGAACTGCTTGTCGGTCAGATGGCGGAAGTACGGCCGCATGATGTTCTCCGCGAACGTCACGGACGGCGCCAGCAGCGTGGCCGACGCGCAGCTCTTGATGGCCGACAGCAGCGCACCGAAGAACATCACCTGCGCGAACATCGGCGCATGGGTCAGGATCAACTGCGGCAGGATCAGCTGCGAATCCGAGTTGATGTACCTCTCGACCATGCCGGGATCGATCATCGTGGCCGAATAGGCCAGGAACATCGGGATGAACGCGAAGAAGAAGTACAGCACGCCGCCCAGCACCGAGGCGCGCCCGGCAATCTTCTCGGTACGCGACGAGGTCACGCGCTGGAACACGTCCTGCTGCGGAATCGAGCCCAGCATCATCGTGAACAGCGCCGCCGCGAAGCCAATGATCTGGATCAGGTCCAGCGACGGCCAGAACTCGAACTTCCCGGCCGCCGCCGCGTGCGACACCACCGCCGCCACGCCGCCGGCCTGCCCGCTGACCTCGTAGCCGATATAGAGCATGCCGATCACGATGATGATCATCTGGATGAAATCGGTCACCGCCACCGACCACATGCCGCCGAACAGCGTGTAGACCAGCACGCTGGCCGCGCCGATCATCATGCCGGCGTCCTGCGACAGCGCGCCGTCGGACACCGTATAGAACACCAGCCCCAGCGCCTTGATCTGCGCCGCCACCCAGCCGAGGTAGGACGCCACGATACATAGCGTGGTCAGCACTTCGGCCACGCGCCCGTAGCGGTTGTGATAGTAGTCGCCGATGGTCAGCAGGTTCATCCGGTACAGCGGCCGGGCGAAGAACAGGCCCACCAGGATCAGGCAGAGCGAGGAGCCGAACGGGTCGGACACCACGCCGGAGAGCCCCTCCTTGAGGAACACGGCCGGGATGCCGAGCACGGTTTCGGAGCCGAACCAGGTGGCGAACACCGTGGCGGTGACGATGTAGAACGGCAGGCTGCGGCCGGCCACGGCGAAGTCGGCGGTGCCCTTGACGCGCAGCGCCGCCCACAGCCCAATGCCGACCGAGATAACCCAATAGACGATGACGAACCAGATCAGCATGCCGCTGCCCTATCCCAGATTTCCGAAGTTGCGGAGAAATGCCGGCGGATTATAGCGATGCAGACCCGACGGGTCGAAAAAAAATCCCCGGGCGCGGCGAATTCCCCACGCCGGTGCGGGAAGCGGCGCATGGACGACTTGGAAACGGCTCAGGGTCGAATCTGGATCGGATCAGGTTCGCTTCAGGCGCGCCGGCGCCAGACCTGCCAGCGCTCCTGGCCGGCCGCGAAGACCGGCAGCGGCGCGGCGGACGGACGGTCCTCCACCAGATCGAAGGCCGGCGCCAGCAGCCCGTCCAGCTCGGTGCGGGGCATGGTGAACGGGGGCCCGCCGCGCGTCTCACCTATATAGAAGTACCCGGCCAACAATCCGCCCGGTGGCAGCAGTGCCGCCACGCGGTCGGCATAGGGCTGGCGCAGCGCCGGCGGCAGCGCGCACAGGAAGGCGCGCTCGTAGATCAGTTGGCAGGGCGGCTCCGGCGTGAAGGCGAAGAAATCGGCCTCCCGCACCACCACGGCGGCGGCGCCGAGCGCCCGCCGCGCCGACGCCACCGCCTCGGCGGAGAAGTCGATCGCGGTCACCGGCCAGCCGCGCGCGTGGAGCCAGCCGGCCTCCCAGCCGTTGCCACAGCCCGGCACCAGGGTCGGGCACGGCGTCAATCCGGCAGCGAACGCCTCGAACTCGGCCGGCACGCCCTGAGCGTCCCAAGGCGTGAATTGCCGCGCAAAGCGCTCGTCCCAGAACGCCGCGTCGGCGGCGTTGCGGCTCTCGAATTCGCGTTTCGGGGGATTCGGCATGGCGTGCGTCCGAGGCTTACCAGTAGCCCGCCCAGGCCAGCGCCTGCACCAGCACGATGCCGGCCAGGAAGCCGCCGATCAGCATCAGCGCCGTGGACAGCCGACGGTTGGTGCGCCGCTGCTCCACCACGAGCTGCGCCAGCAACCGCTCCTGCTCGCCATTGTTCTGCAGCGCGCGGCGTTCCAGGAACTGGTGCGCCAGGCGCGGGAAGTCAGGCAGCATCTTGGCCCACTGCGGCGCCTCCACCTTTACCCGCTCCCAGGCGCCCTGCCAGCCCACCTGCTCGTACATCCACTTTTCGAGGAACGGCTTGGCGGTCTTCCAGAGGTCGAGTTCCGGGTCGAGCTGCCGGCCCAGCCCCTCGATATTGAGCAGCGTCTTCTGCAGCAGCACCAGCTGCGGCTGGATCTCGACGTTGAACCGCCGCGAGGTCTGGAACAGCCGCATCAGCACCATGCCGAGCGAGATCTCGCGCAGCGGTTTGTCGAAGTACGGCTCGCAGCAGGCGCGCACGGCGGACTCCAGCTCCTCCACGCGCGTCTCGGCCGGCACCCAGCCCGATTCCACGTGCAGCAGCGCCACACGGTGGTAGTCGCGTCGGAAAAAGGCGATGAAGTTCTGCGCGAGGTAGTTCTTGTCGAACTCGGACAGCGCGCCGACGATGCCGAAGTCCAGCGCGATATAGCGCCCGAACGTCTCCGGCTGCACCGAGACGAGGATGTTGCCGGGGTGCATGTCGGCGTGGAAGAAGCCGTCGCGGAACACCTGCGTGAAGAAGATCTCCACGCCCTCCTCGGCCAGCTGGTGCATGTCCACGCCAGCCGCCTTCAGCGACTCCATGCGCGAGATCGGGATGCCGTGCATCCGCTCCATCACGAACACGTTGCTGGTGCACCAGTCCCAGAACACTTCCGGCACCAGCAGCAGCCCGCTCTCGATGAAGTTGCGGCGCAACTGGCTGGCGTTGGCGGCCTCGATCATCAGGTCGAGTTCGTCGTGCAGGTACTTGTCGAACTCGGCCACCACCTCGCGCGGCTTGAGCCGGCGGCCATCCACCCAGACGCGCTCGAGCCAGGTCGCCATGTCGCGCATCAGGGCCAGGTCGCTGTCGATCACGGGCAGCATGCCGGGCCGCAGCACCTTCACCGCCACCTCACGCCCATGGTTCGGGCCGCCGCGCAGCGTGGCGAAGTGCACCTGCGCGATGGACGCGCTGGCCACCGGCGTGTGCTCGAAATTCTCGAACAAGTCCGAAAGCGGCCGGCCGAGCGACTTCTCGATGATCTTGACGGCCAACACCGGGTCGAACGGCGGCACCTGGTCCTGGAGCATCGCCAGTTCGTCGGCGATGTCGGGCGGCATCAGGTCGCGGCGGGTGGACAACACCTGGCCGAACTTGACGAAGATCGGCCCGAGCGTGGTCAGCGCCATCCGCAGGCGCACGCCGCGCGGCTGCTCGAGCTTGCGGCCGATGGTGATGACCTTCACCAGCAGCTTGATGCGCCGGCTCTTGAAGCCGGACAGCACGAGTTCATCGAGCCCGTAATACAGGATGACAAAGACGATCTTGCAGAGACGCAGAAGGCGGGTCATGCGGGTTCTTTACGGTGCGGAGGCACGCCGCGCGCGCAGGCGGCGGCGCAGGCAAAAGGGAGGGAGGACGACGGCCGGGCCATCAACGGTGGGCGGACGGCAGCTTGCCCGGCGCGGCCGGCTGGCGTTCCAGCCGTTCCAGCCGCTTTTCCAGCCGTTCGAGGTCGTCGCGCAGCCGCGCCACGTCATCGGCAAAGCCGTCCAGCGCCGCGTGGCGTACGAGGGTCGGTTGTTCGTCGAGTAGGTATTCCGTCACATTGTCGAGCAGGGCGCGGCCCACGCGGGTGGCGTTGTCGTGGACCTGGCGTGCGCCATCGACCACGCGCTGCGCCACGCTGTCACTGACCGGGCCGCCCATCACGCCGCGCAGCGCGCGCGACAAGTCTTCGGCGGCGTCCCAGCGCAGGCTGCGGGCCAGCGTGGACACGGCGTTGGCCAGTTCCGCGTCGCCTTCGATCCGCACATGGCGCATCGCGGCGGCCTGCCCGCCCTCGGCCACGTCGGCCACCACCAGCGGCCATTGCTGCAACGGCACCAGCAAGGTCACGGCCGGCGCCTCGGCCACCGTGGCCTGCTCGATGCAGCCGTGTTCGGTCACCTTCAGCGCTAGCGCAAAGGCGGCGGCATCGAAGCGGATCACGCGGCCGGCAAAGGGCGACAGCAGCGCGCAGGCCCACGGCTCCTGTTCGATCAGGTGATTGAGGGCGGCAACGATCGGCGCGGCCAGCGGGGAAGGCAAGGCGTTCATGGCGAGCGGTTTGCGGTAGTCGGGCAACAAAAAAGGCCCACGCACGCGTGGGCCTCCATTCTAAGCTACTCGCCCGCCGCATCCGTGGAAGCGGCGGGGAGATTACGCTCAGGACTCCTGCTGAATGCCGGCCAGCAGCCAGCCACCGTTGCCGGCGGTGGCCTTGGCCAGGTTCCAGACCTCGGCGAACGGCTGGGCCGGCTCGCCCGCGCGCTCGCGGATCATGCCGGCGAAACGCACGCTGGCAACGTGCTGCGTCGGGGTGTCCTCGATGCCCAGCAGTTGGGCATCCAGCGTCACGACGTCGGTCTTGTTGACCTCGGCGCCGCGCTCGGCCAGATCCATCTTGATCTCGGCGAACATTTCCGGCGTGGTGAACTCGCGGATGTCGTCGAGATTGCCGGCGTCCCACGCGGCCTGCAGGCGCACATAGTGAACCTTGGCATTGCGCAGGAAGGCTTCGGTGTCGAAGTCGGCCGGCACGCCCCACGGTTGCTGCACTGCAGCAGCCACGTCGCCGGCGGCAGCGCCACCCATCACCGGGTTGGCCGCCGCGCCGCCGTAGGCGGCAGGTTGCGCGGGTTGGGCCGGTTGCTCGGCCTGACGGAAGGTCGGCTCGGCGGTGCGCGACAGGTCATTGCCACCGAAACCACCCTGGTTGCCCTGATTGCCCATGCCGGCGTAGGCCGGTTGCTGGCGGCGCGCTGCGCCTCCGCGGAACTTGCGGATCAGCCAGAAGGCCAGCAGCGCGATACCGCCGATCAGGATCAGATTCGACAGGAAGCTGGCAGCCGCACCGCCCAGACCGAAGTGCGAGAGCAGGTAGCCAAGACCCAGACCAGCCGCCAGGCCGCCGAGCATGCCGCCCCAGTTACGCTTGGGTGCAGCAGCCGCCGCACCGCCGGCCGCGCCAGCCGTGGCCGGTGCCGCCTGGTTGGGCTGTTGGGCCGGTTGCTGCGTCGGCGATTGCTGGGCCGGCGCCTGCTGACGTTGCTGCGTCACGGAGGACGACTGCTTGCCAACACTGCGCGAGCCGCCCAGCCGCTTGGCATTGGCGTCCAGTGCGACCCCCAGCGCCAGCGTCGCGATCAGCGACGCGGCGAGGAATTTTCCACGAAAAGAAGACATTTTCTGCGATCCCCTGTCAGTTTCGGCCATCCAAGGCCGAACATGGCGAATTAGTACTTACGCCCGACGTGGAGCGCCACCACTCCGCCCGTCAGATTGAAGTATTCGACCTTCTCGAGCCCCGCATGTTCCATCAAGCGTACAAGTGAACCCTGGTCTGGATGCATTCTGATCGATTCTGCGAGATAGCGATAGCTCGGGGCATCCCCAGCCACCCGCTCGCCCAGCCACGGCAATACCTTGAACGAGTAAACATCGTAGGCCTTTTCCAGCGRCTTCCAGACTTTGGAGAATTCCAGGACCATGACCTTGCCGCCCGGCTTCACCACGCGGCGCATCTCGGCCAGCGCGCGGTCCTTGTGGGTCATGTTACGCAGCCCGAACGCCACCGTGACGAGGTCGAAGTAGTTGTCCGGAAAGGGAATCCGCTCGGCGTCGCACAGCGCCACCGGGGTCACCACGCCCTTGTCGAGCAGGCGGTCGCGGCCCACGCGCAGCATGGATTCGTTGATGTCTGTCAGCCAGACCTCGCCGGTCGGGCCGGCCCGCTTCGCGAAAGCCTTGGCCAGGTCGCCCGTGCCGCCGGCGATGTCGAGCACCTTCTGGCCCGGGCGCACATTGGCCTGGGCGATGGTGAACATCTTCCAAAGCCGGTGCATGCCGCCGGACATCAGGTCGTTCATCACGTCGTACTTGCTCGCGACCGAATGGAACACGCCAGCTACCTTGCCGGCCTTATCCGTTTCGTCGACTTTCTCGAACCCGAAGTGGGTCTCGCTCATGTCTGGTACTCCAGGTGCGGATATATATAGACGGGGATCAGTGGTGGTGGCCGCAGGCATGGCCGCCGCCGGCCACCATCGGCGCATCGCGGTCGACGCCGGCGGCTTCGAGCCGCTTCAGGTAGTCGTTCCACAGCGCTTCCTGCTGGTCGCCCAGGCGATACAGCAGCTCCCACGAGTAGATGCCGGTGTCGTGGCCGTCGTCGAAACGGATCAGGATCGCGTAGTTGCCCACGGGCTCCACCGCCGCGATGCCCACCTCGCGCTTGCCGGTCTGGAGCGTTTCCTGGCCCGGGCCATGGCCCTGGACCTCGGCGGACGGCGAATAGACGCGCAGCAGCTCGAACGGCAGGCGCCACGCGCGGCCATTGTCGAAGCCGATTTCCAGCACGCGCGACTGCGTATGCACGGTCAGCGCGGTGGGATGGGGGGTGTCTTTCTCTAGGCCAGCCATAGTAGGGTCACGCGGGGAGCGCGTCCGATGTGTCTTGTACGACCCGATAGCTTACTCCACCCCCCATGCCTTGCCCATCCTGGGGTCCGGCACCGCTTTCGTCGCGCGCGCCGGTCGGCGCCACGGGGAGGTAGCGCAGCCGCCGGTCATGGAAGGCGGCCACGGTGCTGCGGTGGGCGATGCTGACGATGGTGGCGTCCGGCAGGCTATCGACCATCAGCTGGTACATGGCAGCCTCGGTTTCCTCGTCGAGCGCCGCCGTGGCCTCGTCCAGGAACAGGAAATCGGGCTTCTGGAGCAGCGCGCGGGCGAAGGCCAGCCGTTGCTGCTCGCCCGGCGACAGGCGCAGCGACCAGTTGTCGAACACATCGAGCTGGTTCGCCAGCATGGCCAGCCGGGCCTGGCGCAGCACCTGTTGCAGCGTCTCGCACGAGTGCGCCGTGCCGGCGTCCGGGTAGGCCAGCGCATCGGCCAGCGTGCCGATCGGCAGGTAGCTGCGCTGCGGCAGGAACAGCATGCGCTTGCCCGGCACCGCGATGCGGCCGTGGCCGTAGGGCCAGATSCCGGCCAGCGCGCGGAACARCACGCTCTTGCCGCAGCCGGASGGCCCGCTGACCAGCCASCGCTCGCCSKGCCCGATSGACAGCGAGAACGGCGCCACCAGCGGCCGCTGGCGCGGGTGGGCCGGATGTTGCGGATCCACGCCCTCCTCGTCCGGGCTCTTGCCGCCGCGTACCGGCAGCGCCAGCGCGAGGCCGGTCAGGTCGATGCCGTCCTGGCCCTCCGCCACCACCACCTCGATGTCGCCCGGGCCCTCGTGCGTCAGGTCCTGGCGCTCGGCCACGCGGATGGCGTCCTGGAAGTCGATCAGACGGTTGGCGGCGGCCTTCCAGCCGACCAGCGTGGCGTAGCTGTCCACGAACCAGGACAGCGCGCCCTGCACCTGCCCGAAGGCGGAATTGATCTGCATCAGCCCGCCCAGCGTGAGCTTGCCGGAGAAATAGCGCGGCGCGGCCACCAGCAGCGGGAAGATGATCGCGAACTGGCCGTAGCCCGAGTTCACGAAGGTCAGCCGCCGCGTGTAGCGCATCAGCTGGTTCCAGTTCGCCCGGATCCGTTCGAAGCGGGCCCGCAGGCCGGCCTGCTCGGTCGGTTCGCCGCGGTACAGCGCCACCGGCTCGCTATTCTCGCGCAGGCGCACCAGCATGAAACGGAAGTTGGCTTCGTACTGCTCCTGCTGGAAGGACAGGCCGATCAGCGGCCGGCCCACGAAGTGGGCAATCAGCGAGCCGATCACCGCGTAGCCGGCGGCGAACCAGACCATGTAGCCGGGAATCGTCAGTTCGGTGCCGCCCAGCACGAAGCTGATCGGCCCCGACACCACCCAGAGAATGCCGATGAACGACACCAGCGTGACCACCGAGTTCAGCAGCCCCATGGAGAGCGTCAGCGCCCCGTCGGTGAACTGGCGCAGGTCGTCGGCCAGACGCTGGTCGGGGTTGTCGGTCGAATGGGTCTGTTCGATGCGGTAGTACGCCTGATGGCCGAGCCAGCGCTGCATGAAGACGCCGGTCATCCACGTCCGCCAGCGCATCTGCAACATCATCTGGTAGTACTGGCGCGAGATCGCCAGCACGATGAAACAGGCCGCGATCCACGAGAATCGCAGCAGCAGTTCCTTGAACGAGACGAAGTCGCGCTGTTCCAGGGCGTTGTAGAACACCCGGTTCCACTCGGTCAGCAGCACGTTGATATAGACGATGCCGAGATTGAGCGCGACGACCAGGAGCAGCAGCCCCAGCCCSGCCTTGCGGTCTTCGGATTTCCAGTAAGGCTTGATCAGGTCCCAGGTGGCCGCCAGGCGCAGCCGGCTCTGGATCTTGAGAGCCTCGGCCGGGACGGCCGGGCCGGGCACGGTGACGGACGACGGAGTGGAGGACATGGTGGCGCAGGTGTGGCCCGCCGCCGTTCCGGCCAGCGGGCGTGTTGTTGTTCGACGGAGGTCAGACGTCGCCGCCCCGTGGCGGGTTCCGTGCCGCCCTCCGGTCAGTCAGCCATGCTCGGTTGTTATCGCAGTCAGACAATCAGTCAGCGGAGGGCATCACGGCCAGCGCGGTGCGCAGCGTCGGCAGCCGCAGGGCCAGCTCGCCGATGCGCGCCGGCTCCGCCGCGCGCTGGGGCGCCGCCCAGATCGCCTCCGGGAAATGCGTGTCCCAGCGGTAGCGCGGAATGATATGCCAGTGCAGGTGCGGCACCATGTTGCCGAACGCGGCCAGGTTGACCTTGTCCGGCGTCATCACCTCGCGCACGGTGCGCTCCACCCGGGCCACCAGCCGCATCAGCCAGGCCTGGTCGGCATCGTCCAGATCGGTCAGCTCGGCGGCGTGGTCGTTCCAGACGATGCGGCAGAAGCCGGGATGCCGGTCATGCTCGACGAGGATCACGCGCGCGCGATCCCCCATCCAGACCAGTTCGCCGCCATCGGCTTCGCACAGGGGGCAGTTGGGGAGTCGCGTCATGGTATCCGCCGGAGTCCGCTGGCTGCCTTACACCAGCACGCGCTCGATGCCGCCGGCGTTGGCGCGGGCCACGTACTCGGGCAGCCAGTTCTCGCCCAGCAGGTGCTTGGCCATCTCGATCACGATGTAGTCGGCCGTCACCGAGGCGTCCTCGTTGTAGCGCGACAGCCCCTGCAGGCACGACGGGCAGCTGGTCAGGATCTTCACGTCGCCGGTGAAGCCGTCCGTGCGCAGCTTGTCGGCGCCCTTGCGCATTTCCTCTTCCTTGCGGAAGCGGACCTGCGTGGAGATGTCCGGGCGCGTCACGGCCAAAGTGCCGGATTCGCCACAGCAACGCTCGTTCTTCTCGATCTTGCCCGCACCGCTGCCGCCGTTCCCGCCCATCAGGTCATTGACCAGCTTGGTCGGGTCCATCGTCTTGATCGGGGTGTGGCAGGGGTCGTGGTACATGTAGCGCGTACCGGTCACGCCTTCCAGCTTCACGCCCTTCTCAAGCAAGTACTCGTGGATGTCGATGATGCGGCACCCCGGGAAGATCTTGTCGAATTCATACCCGGCGAGCTGGTCGTAACACGTGCCGCAGCTGACCACCACGGTCTTGATGTCGAGGTAGTTCAGCGTGTTGGCCACGCGGTGGAACAGCACGCGGTTGTCGCTGACCATCTTCTCGGCCTTGTCGTACTGGCCGTTGCCGCGCTGCGGATAGCCGCAGCACAGGTAGCCCGGCGGCAGCACGGTCTGCACGCCCACGTGCCACAGCATGGCCTGCGTGGCCAGCCCCACCTGCGAGAACAGCCGCTCCGAGCCGCAGCCCGGGAAGTAGAACACCGCCTCGCTCTCGGCCGTGGTCAGCTTCGGGTCGCGGATGATCGGCACGATCTCGTTGTCCTCGATGTCCAGCAGCGCGCGGGCCGTCTTCTTGGGCAGGTTGCCCGGCATCTTCTTGTTGATGAAGTGGATCACCTGCTGCTGCACCGGCGGCTTGCCGACCGTGGCCGGCGGGTGCTGGGTCTGCTTGCGGGCGAACTTCTTCAGCACCTCGTTGCCGAGCCGCTGGGCCTTGTAGCCGAGCCCGATCATTGCCGAGCGGGTCAGGTTGATGGTCTGCGGGTTGGTCGCGTTCAGGAAGAACATCGACGCCGCGGTACCCGGGTTGAACTTCTTCTGGCCCATCTTGCGCAGCAGGTTGCGCATGTTCATCGACACATCGCCGAAGTCGATCTTCACCGGGCACGGCGTCACGCACTTGTGGCAGACCGTGCAGTGGTCGGCCACGTCCGAGAACTCGTCCCAGTGCTTGATGGACACGCCCCGGCGCGTCTGTTCCTCGTACAGGAAGGCTTCGATCAGCAGCGAGGTCGCCAGGATCTTGTTGCGCGGGCTGTACAGCAGGTTGGCGCGCGGCACGTGGGTGGCGCACACCGGCTTGCACTTGCCGCAGCGCAGGCAGTCCTTCACGCTTTCGGCAATCGCGCCGATGTCGCTCTGCTGCATGATGATGGACTCGTGCCCCATCAGGCCGAACGACGGCGTGTACGCGTTGCGCAGGTCGGCGCCCGGCAGCAGCTTGCCCTTGTTGAAGCGGCCCTGCGGGTCCACGCGCTGCTTGTAGGCGCGGAACTCGCCGATCTCGTCCTCGGTCAGGAACTCCAGCTTGGTGATGCCGATGCCGTGCTCGCCCGAGATCACGCCGTCCAGCGAGCGCGCCAGCGCCATGATGCGGGCCACCGCGCGGTGGGCGTCCTGCAGCATGGCGTAGTCGTCCGAGTTCACCGGGAGGTTGGTGTGGACGTTGCCGTCGCCGGCGTGCATGTGCAGCGCCACGAACACGCGGCCGCGCAGCACCTGCTTGTGGATCTTCTGCGCCTCGTCCAGGATCGGCTTGAACTCGCCGCCGTTGAAGATCTTGCGCAGCTCGGCGCGGACCTCGCTCTTCCAGCTCACGCGGATGGTGCGGTCCTGCAGCAGGTGGAACACGTTCGCGTCCGGCTGCTGGTGCAGGCGCTCCTCGAACGCCGGGCCGAGCAGGCCCAGGCCGTGGCCGATCAGCGCGGCACGCGCGGTGGCCAGCGGCACGTCCAGGTGGTCCTGCAGGTAGCGCCAGCGCGCGCGCACCTCGCGCAGCAGCGTCAGCGCGTGTGCAACCCGGTCTTCCAGCAGTTCGGCGCTCGGAATCTCGTTCGCGTCGTCGCTGCGGCCCAGTGGCAGGTTGCCGCGCGCGAAGAACGCTTCCAGCTCGTCGGCCAGCTTGAGCTTGTTCTTGATCGACAGTTCGATGTTGATGCGCTCGATGCCGTCGGTGTACTCGCCCATCCGCGGCAGCGGAATCACCACGTCCTCGTTGATCTTGAAGGCGTTGGTGTGGCGGGCGATGGCGGCCGTGCGCGAGCGGTCGAGCCAGAACTTCTTGCGGGCCTCCGGGCTCACCGCGACGAAGCCTTCGCCGCTCTTGCCGTTGGCCATGCGGATCACTTCCGAGGTGGCGCGCGCCACGGCGTCCTCGTCGTCGCCGACGATGTCACCGATCAGCACCATCTTCGGGAAGGCGTTGCGGCGGCTCTTGGTGGCGTAGCCCACGGCGCGCAGGTAGCGCTCGTCCAGGTGCTCCAGGCCGGCCAGGATGGCGCCGCCTTCGCGCTTGGACTCGCCGTCCAGGTAATCCTTGATCTCGACGATGCTCGGAATCGCGTCGCGCGGCTGGCCGAAGAACTCCAGGCAGACCGTGCGCACGTGCTTGGGCATGCGGTGCAGGATCCAGCGCGCGCTGGTGATGATGCCGTCGCAGCCTTCCTTCTGCACGCCGGGCAGGCCGGCCAGGAACTTGTCCGTGACGTCCTTGCCCAGCCCTTCCTTGCGGAACTTGCGGCCCTCGATGGCCAGCGTCTCGGTGCGCAGCACCTTGTCGCCCGGCGCGCGGTTGCCGTCCGACCACTTCAGTTCGAAGGTGGCCACGGGCACGTCGTGAATCTTGCCGAGGTTGTGGTCCAGGCGCGTGATCTCGAGCCAGTTGCCCTCGGGATCGACCATGCGCCACCAGGCCAGGTTGTCGAGCGCGGTGCCCCACAGCACGGCCTTCTTGCCGCCGGCGTTCATCGCCACATTGCCGCCGATGCACGAGGCATCGATCGAGGTCGGGTCCACCGCGAAGACGAGGCCGGCCTTGTCGGCCGCGTCCGCCACGCGGCGCGTGACCACGCCGGCGCCGGAGAAGATCGTCGCCACCTTGTGGTCCACGCCGGGCAGGTCGGTCTGCTCGACCAGGCCCAGCTCCTCGAGCTTCTCGGTGTTGATGACGGCCGAGAACGGCGTCAGCGGCACGGCGCCGCCGGTGTAGCCGGTGCCGCCTCCGCGCGGGATGATGGTCAGGCCGAGTTCGAAGCAGCCCTTCACCAGGCCGGCGATCTCTTCCTCGCTGTCCGGAGTCAGCACGACGAACGGGTATTCCACGCGCCAGTCGGTGGCGTCGGTCACGTGCGAGACGCGCGACAGCCCGTCGAACTTGATGTTGTCTTTCTGCGTGACCTTGCCCAGCACGCGCTGCGCGCGCTTGCGCAGGTCGTAGGCGTCGGCGAATTCCTGCTTGAACGACTCGATGGCCTGCTTGGCGAAGGCCACCAGCTGCTCCACCCGGTGCGAGCGATCCTCGGCGGCCGGCTCGGCGTGCTCGGCACGGTCGGCGGCGCGGCGCTTCTCGATCTCGCTCAGGCGGTGATGCAGCGCGCTGACCAGCATCTGGCGGCGCTTGGGGTTCTCGAGCAGGTCGTCCTGGAGGTACGGGTTGCGCCGTACGACCCAGATGTCGCCGAGCACTTCGTACAGCATTCGCGCGGAGCGGCCAGTGCGGCGCTCACCACGCAGTTCATCCAGAATGCGCCAGGCTTCCTCGCCCAGCAGGCGGATAACGATCTCGCGGTCCGAGAAGGACGTGTAGTTATAGGGAATCTCGCGCAGGCGCGCGGGGGCGTCCTGTGCGGCGAGCTTGGCATCGAGCACGAGTGGGGCGTTCATGGCGGGACCGCTTCCTGCTGCGCACGGGGACAGTGCGCGATTGTCGTTCATTGAAGCGCGATTGTACTGCAACGGCCCGCTTCGCTGCACCGCAACAAGGCATAAGAGACGGTTCTGTCAGAACCATTGACGAATCGCTTCCCCCACGCCGTGCCAGAACGAGTCTGGAATCCACATCAGGCTGGCCGTCATCACAAGGTAGCGGAAGAACTTGCCGATCGCCATATAGCCGAGGCTGGGCCAGAACGACAGGCGCAACCACCCCGCTAAAGTGCACAACGGATCACCTATAGCGGGCAGCCAGGACAGCAGCAACGTGGGCGGGCCCAGCCGGCGCATCCAGCGGAAGTATTTGGCGTCCAGCTTGGGCTTGTGTTTCTTCACCGGATGGCCGCGATGCTCGGCGTGCTCCCGCTCGTGCTGGATATGCTGGCGCCGCTGGCGGTAGCGCACCAGCGCCAGCTTGGCGGCGTAGCCGAGCCACCAGTCGATGGCCCCGCCGACCGTATTCCCAACCGTGGCCACGAGGATGGCCGGCCAGAACATGTCCGGGTTGAGCTTGATATAGCCGAACACGGCCGGCTCCGAGCCCAGCGGCAGCAGCGTGGCCGAGACCAGGCTGACCACAAAGATGGCCGGCAGGCCCACGCTGGGCAGGGCGACGGTTCCAAACAGCCAGTCGATGAACGCTTGCATGGTCCGGGGCAGATCGATGTGCGCCGGGCCGCCCCATGGTGGGGAACCCGCATGGCAGCACCGGGGGTTTTGTGATTAACTGTTAGAGCCGGTTCTGGCCGATCGTTCACGGCCGCGTCGCGGAATTCGCCACGCCAGGCATCTCCGGCAAGGCCGGGCCCCAGGCCCGGCAGCACCAATATCACGAAATAGCCGTAACAACCAAGCGGCAGTACCGCGTCGTGGCCCGTCCCGCGCAGTCGTTCGGGATTCTTGCGGCAGGCCATGCGCGTCCACCCCATATTGGAGACAAGCATGGCGATTCCGATCCGCCTGACGGTCAATGGCAAGCCCATTGACGCGCAGGTAGAACCCCACACCCTTCTGGTCCAGTTCCTGCGCGAAACCCTGCGCCTCACCGGCACGCATGTCGGCTGCGACACCGCCCAGTGCGGCGCCTGCACCGTCCACCTCGACGGCCGGGCGGTGAAGTCGTGCAACGTGCTGGCGCTCCAGGCGGACGGCGCCAAGGTCACCACCATCGAGGGCCTGGCGCCGGACGGACAACTCCATCCGATGCAGGAAGCGTTCCGCGAGTGCCACGGCCTGCAATGCGGCTTCTGCACGCCCGGCATGGTGATGGCCGCCACCGCGCTGCTGCGCGAGCGTCCCAACGCCGATGCCCAGACCATCCGCGAGCAGCTGGAAGGCAATATGTGCCGCTGCACCGGCTACCAGAACATCGTCCGCGCCGTGCAGCAGGGCCAATCCAGCATGCGCAGCGGCCAGGCCGTCGCCAGTGCGGAATAGGAGCCGACCATGAACGCACCCGAGAAGTTGATCGGCGCGCCGGTCCGCCGCAAGGAGGACTACCGCTTCCTGACCGGCAACGGCCAGTACACCGACGACGTGACCCTGCCGCGCCAGAGCTACGCCTGTTTCGTCCGCTCGCCGCACGCGCACGCGCGCATCCGCTCCATCGACAAGACCGAGGCCCTGGCCTCGCCCGGCGTGATTGCCGTGCTGACCGGCGAGGAGATGGCCGCCGACAAGGTGGGCGGCCTGCCCTGCGGCTGGCTGATCCACAGCATCGACGGCACGCCGATGAAAGAGCCACCCCACCCCGCGCTGGCGCACGGCAAGGCCCGCCACGTGGGCGACCAGGTGGCGCTGGTCATCGCCGAAACGCTCCAGCAGGCGCGTGACGCCGCCGAGATGGTCGATGTCGACTACGAGGAGTTGCCCGCCGTGGTCAGCCCGGCGGACGCCGCCGCAGCCGCCACGATGGTCCACGACGACGTGCCGGCCAACACCTGCTACACCTGGGGCCATGGCGACAAGGCCGCCACGGACGCCGCCTTCGGCAAGGCCGCGCACGTGACCACGCTCGATATCGTCAACAACCGGCTGATCCCGAACGCGATCGAGCCGCGCGCGGTCAACGCCAGCTACACGCGCCAGGACGACAGCTACACGGTCTACGTCTCGAACCAGAACCCGCACGTGGAGCGCCTGCTGATGGGCGCCTTCGTGCTCGGGCTGCCGGAGTCCCGCCTGCGCATCATCGCGCCGGACGTGGGCGGCGGCTTCGGCTCGAAGATCTTCCTCTATCCCGAGGACGTGGCGCTGACCTGGGCGTCGAAGAAGATCGGCCGGCCGGTGAAGTGGACCGCCGAGCGGTCCGAGTCCTTCCTGACTGACGCGCACGGCCGCGACCACGTGACCAAGGCCGAGCTGGCGCTCGATGCCGACGGCAAGTTCCTGGCCATGCGCGTGCACACGGTGGCGAACATGGGCGCCTACCTGTCCACCTTCGCCAGCAGCGTGCCGACCATCCTCTACGCCACGCTGCTGGCCGGCCAGTACGCCACGCCGGCGATCTACGCCGAGGTCAAGGCGGTGTTCACCAACACCTCGCCCGTCGATGCCTACCGGGGCGCCGGCCGCCCGGAGGCCACCTACGTGGTCGAGCGGCTGGTGGAAACCGCCGCGCGCGAGATGAACATCGCCCCCGCCACGCTGCGGCGCAAGAACTTCATCCACGACTTCCCCTACGCCACGCCGGTGGGCCTGACCTACGACACGGGCGACTACGAGCCCTGCCTGGCGCGTGCCGAGGAACTGGCCGACGTGGCCGGCTTCCCGGCCCGGCGCGAGGCCGCCAAGCAGCGCGGCAAGCTGCGCGGGCTGGGCTACTCCTGCTACATCGAGGCGTGCGGACTGGCGCCATCGAACATCGCCGGGGCACTCGGCGCGCGGGCGGGCCTGTTCGAAGTGGGCGAGATCCGCGTCCACCCCACCGGCACGGTCACCGTGTTCACCGGCTCCCACAGCCATGGGCAGGGCCACGAGACCACCTTCGCGCAGATCGTGGCGGACCGGCTCGGCATCGGGCTGGAGGCGGTGGAGATCGTCCATGGCGATACCGGCCGGGTGCCGTTCGGCATGGGCACCTACGGCTCGCGCTCGCTGGCCGTGGGCGGCTCGGCCATCATGAAGGCGCTGGACAAGATCGAGACGAAAGCCAAGAAGATCGCCGCGCATCTGCTGGAGGCATCCGACGCCGACATCGAGTTCCAGGACGGCGTGTTCCGCGTGGCCGGCACCGATCGCACCAAGACCTTCGGCGAGGTGGCGCTGACCGCCTACGTGCCGCACAACTACCCGCTCGACAAGCTCGAACCGGGCCTGAACGAGAACGCGTTCTACGATCCGACCAACTTCACCTACCCGTCCGGCGCCTACGTCTGCGAGGTGGAGGTGGACCCCGACACCGGCGAGTCGCAGGTGGTCAAGTTCACCGCCGTGGATGACTTCGGCAACATCATCAATCCGATGATCGTGGAAGGCCAGGTGCATGGCGGCATCGGCCAGGGCCTGGGCCAGGCCATGCTGGAGCAGTGCGTGTACGACCCCGACAGCGGCCAGTTGCTGACCGGCTCCTACATGGACTACGCCATGCCGCGCGCGGCCGACCTGCCCGACTTCACCGTGGAGACCGCCAAGGGCACGCCATGCACGCACAACCCGCTCGGCGTGAAGGGCTGCGGGGAGGCCGGCGCCATCGGCTCGCCACCGGCGTTCATCAACGCGCTGGTCGATGCGCTGGCACCGCTCGGCGTGCGCGACGTACAGATGCCAGCCACGCCGCACCGCGTGTGGCAGGCCATCCAGTCCGCACAATCCACATCGGCCTGAATCGGGAGAAAGACATCATGTACGCATTCCAGTTCGAACGCGCCACGGATGCCAAGGCCGCCGTGGCCAAGCTCCAGGCCGACGCCGACGCCAAGTTCCTGGGCGGCGGCCAGAGCCTGCTCGCGGCGATGAAGCTGCGGCTCGCGGCGCCCAGCATGCTGGTGGACGTGTCGCGCATCCCGGGCATGGCGGACATCCGCGTGGAGGGCGACGAGTTGGTGATCGGCGCCGCCGCGCGCCATGCCGACGTGGCCGCCCATGCGGAAGTCTTGCGCCGCATCCCGGCGCTGGCGGCCATGGCCAATGGCATCGGCGACCGTCAGGTACGGGCGATGGGCACCATCGGCGGCTCGCTGGCCAACGACGACCCCGGCGCCGACTACCCCGCCGCCGTGCTCGGCCTCAACGCCACCGTGGTCACCGACCGGCGCAACATCGCCGCCGACAGCTTCTTCAAGGGGCTCTATGAAACGGCGCTCGCCCCCGACGAGCTGATCACGGCGGTCCGCTTCCCCACCCCGGACCAGGCCGCCTACATCAAGTTCCGCAACCCGGCCTCGCGCTTCGCGCTGGTCGGCGTGATGGTGGCGCGCACCGGCAAACTGGTGCGCGTGGCCATCACCGGCGCGGCAGACAGCGTTTACCGCGCCCCCGACCTGGAACAGGCCCTGACCGCCAGCTTCACCCCCGCCGCCGCCCGCGCGGTAAAGGTGGACGCCGCCCGGCTCAACACGGACCTGCACGCGTCAGCGGCATACCGCGCGCATCTGATTCCGGTGCTGACAGCAAGGGCGGTGGAGCAGGCGTTGAAGGGGTGATGCTAGGCTGTGGCCCCCCATCCATCCGGGATGGGGAGCCAACAGCCTGCCCTATCCGGCTATGGCAGGCGCCAGAAGTTGGCGCGGTCGGTCCGATAGGTCGCGGCGGCGCTGTTGAAGTAACACTTGTCGTAGCAGTGGGTGCCGTCCCATAAGGTGGCGTGTCCCTTGGCGTCCGTCCAGCCCGATATTTCGAACACCAGTAACCCTTGTTGTCCGGCCAACGCGCCGCCGTGGGAAGGCGGATGCGCAACCACTTCCGGCCGGCCCCATCGCACCTTGAGGTAGTCGAGCACCCTCTCGATGCGATAGAAGTACCAGCTGCCATCGGCGCCGGAGACGGTTTCCTTCTTGACAAATGGGATTCGTGCGCCAGTTTGGTTTAGGACATAACTGATGCGCACGGCGCAGGTGTTCTCCCAACGTTGCTTCGGATCCGGGTGCAGGATGTTGCGCTTCACCATACCGCCAATGACGTTCGCCACGCGCACAGAGGAATTGGAGGGATCGTAGATGCGATTGGCCGCAGCCCATGCCGCATGAAAGGAAGGTCTCGTCATCATGGCTCCTGTCGGTGGGTCTGGTTCGGCCTCGGGACGTGGCGCTTGACCTGATCCTGAAGCGCCCTGCTGTGATAGAGGTCCAGGCACTTCAACAGACGAAATTGCTGGCCCATGGAATGGGCCTTCAGCCGTGGATTGCGGTAGTCGCGTGCCAGGAACTGGTCGACGAGGGGCGGGATCGCATCAATACTTGATGCCATGTCGTAGTAGAGGGATGCGCTCAGTTCATCCGCCGTCTGGCCGGCGTCTGCCGATGCGGCTGCGTCGCCCTCGTATGCCCTGGCGATGCAGCGCGCCAGCACCATGTCCTTGTAATTCTGGCCGTACGTTCGACCCTGCGCGTCGGACGCGTGCGTGTCGGGCGCCTTGGCATTCGCGGTTAGGGCCCAGGCCGCGCACGAAGCCAGCATGAGCCAACGGATTCGAAGCATGAGTGTCTCCAGGAAGAGCGGTTGCAGTGCATGACATCACGCACCAGAGGCGCTTCTACCGCCTTCTTCTGCCCATGAAAATCGTAAATCGACTAAATTGAACCCATGCTCCCCGCCTCCATCGACGACACCGCCGCCCTGCTGCACCGCCAGCAGTATTTCGCCGACCGCGAGACGGCGACCGTGCTTTATCTCGCCCTGCGCATGCAGCGCCCGCTGTTCCTGGAGGGCGAGCCCGGCGTGGGCAAGACCGCGCTCGCGCAGGCCATGGCGGCGGCGCTCGGGACGCGGCTGCTGCGGCTGCAGTGCTACGAAGGGCTCGATGCCGCCAGCGCGCTTTACGAATGGGATTACCCGCGCCAGATCATGGCGCTGCGGCTGGCGGAGGCGCGTGGCGAGCGGCCCGAGCAGCAGTCGCTCTATCACGACGATTTCCTGCTCAAGCGCCCGCTGCTCGAAGCCTTGCTGCCCGACCCCGCTGCGCCGGGCGTGCCGCGCGTGCTGCTGATCGATGAGATCGACCGGGCCGACGAGCCGTTCGAAGCCTTCCTGCTCGAAGTGCTGTCCGAATACCAGGTGTCGATTCCGGAGATCGGCGTCGTGCGGGCCGAGCGGCCGCCGCTGATCGTGGTCACTTCCAACCGCACGCGCGAGGTGCACGACGCGCTCAAGCGGCGCTGCCTCTACCAGTGGATGGGCTACCCGGACCGCCAGCGCGAGCTGGAGATCGTGGCCGCCCGCGCGCCCGAGGCGGCCGCGGCGCTGCAGCATCAGGCGATCGACTTCGTCCATCGGTTGCGCGGCATCGACCTGTTCAAGGCGCCCGGCATCGCCGAGGCCATCGACTGGTGCCGCGCGCTGGCCGCGCTGGGCGTGACCGAACTGGACCCGCAGTCGGTACGCGACACGCTGGGCGTGCTGCTGAAATACCAGGACGACCTCGCCCGCGCCGATGGCCCCACGGTGGCCGAACTGCTCGCTGGCGCCCCGCCGGAGCGCTAGCGCCATGCCGCACCCCATGCTGCACCCCACCCCGGCCCTCCCCATGCTCGCGCGCAACGTCACGCATTTCATGCGGCTGCTGCGCGATGCCGGCTTCGGGCTGTCGCCGGCCCACGCCGTGGATGCGCTCGACGCGCTGCGCCATATCGACATTGGCGCGCGCGGCGAGGTGCGCGCCGCGCTGGCCGCGCTGGTGCTGTCCGGCCCCGACCAGCGTCCACTGTTCGATGCCGCCTTCGACCTGTTCTGGCGCGACCCGGACTGGGAAGGCAAGATGCGCGCGATGCTGCTGCCGCGCGTCGATGCCGGCGCGCCGCCGCCCAAGCGCAGCAACCGGCTCGCCGATGCGCTTGCCGCGCGCCAGCCGCCGCCTCCGTCCCCCGGCCAGCCCGCCCGCGAGGAGCGCTTCACCGCCCCGCTGACGTTTTCCGATCAGGAGCGGCTGGCCCAGCGCGATTTCGAGACGCTGACCGCCGAGGAATGGCGCGCGCTCCAGCACCTCGTGCGTACGCGGCGTGCCCACCTGGCGCTCCAGCGCACGCGCCGGCTGCGCGCGGCGGCCTGCGGCATCCACGCCGACCTGCGCGCCAGCGCGCGGCTGGCCGTGCGCCAGCATGGCGAATGGCTGCGCTGGAAATACCGCAAGCACGCCGAGCGCAAGCCGCCCGTGGTGCTGCTGCTCGACATCTCGGGATCGATGAGCCAGTACTCGCGCGCGGTGCTGTACTTCTGCCACGCGCTGATGCAGTCGCGCGAGCGCATGCACGTGTTCCTGTTCGGCACCCGGCTGACCAACGTCACGCGGGCGCTGCGCGAGCGCGATCCCGACGAAGCCGTCGACCTGATCACCGGCCAGGTGCGCGACTGGGCCGGCGGCACGCGCATCGGCGCGGCGCTGGCGCAGTTCAACCGCCAGTGGGCACGCCGCACGCTGTCCGGCCGCGCCACGGTGCTGCTGGTCAGCGACGGCATCGACCTCGAACACATCGACCTGCTCGACGCCGAGATGGCGCGCCTGCGCCGTTTTGCGCACCGCATCATCTGGCTCAATCCGCTGCTGCGCTACGCCGGCTTCTCGCCGCAGGCGCGCGGCATGCAGGCCATCCTGCCGCACGTGGACGCCCTGCGCCCCGCGCACAACCTCGACAGCCTGTTCGCGCTCGAATCCCTGCTCGCGGACGACGCGCGCCGGCCCTTCATCGCAACCCCCAAAGGAAGCCCCCCATGGAGATGACCCAGACCCAGCGCCTACCCGTGCCCCGCGACGTGGCATGGGGGGCCTTGAACGACACGGACGTCCTCAAGCAATGTATTCCGGGATGTGAGAGCATCGAGCCCGATGGCGAAAACGCCTACCTGCTGGCGATGACCGCCGCGGTGGGGCCGGTCAAGGCGCGCTTCAAGGGCCGCATGGCGCTGACGGACATCCAGGCGCCGGAAAGCTATACGATCCAGTTCGACGGGCAAGGCGGCGCGGCCGGCTTCGGCAAGGGCACCGCCCGTGTTTCACTGGTGGATCAAGGCGACGAGACCGACCTGACCTATGTGGTGCACGCCCAGGTGGGCGGCAAGATCGCGCAGATCGGCTCGCGGCTGGTGGATGGCGCCGCGCGCAAGCTGGCCGAGGCCTTCTTCACGCGCTTCACCGAGGCGGTGAGCGGCGGCAAGGAAGCCGAAGGCCAGGACGTCAACGAGGAAGCCGACGCCGCGCAAGCGGACGGCGGCGATGAGCAACAAGGTAGCGAGAAGCGGAAACGATCATGGACAGCGTGGATCTCGAAGTCCTGAAGAGCAGCGTGCGGTGGCAACAGGAAGGCCACGGGGTATTGCTGGTGACGGTGGTGAGAACCTGGGGCTCGTCGCCCCGCCCCGAAGGCGCGATGCTGGCCGTGCGCGATGACGGCCTTGTGGTCGGTTCGGTCTCGGGCGGGTGCATCGAGGACGACATCATCGACCGCGTGCGGCGCGAGGGGATCCACGCCAGCCGCCCGGAGGCGATCAAGTACGGCATCAGCGCCGAGGAAGCCCACCGCTTCGGCCTGCCCTGCGGCGGCACCATCGAACTGGTGGCGGAGCCGCTCAAGGCCGCCAGCGGCATCGCCGACCTGCTCGATGCCGTGGAGAGCGGCCGGCTGGTCGCGCGGACGCTCGACCTGGCCACCGGCGCCGCCACGCTCGGCCCCGCCCAGGCCACGGACGGCCTGGCGTTCGACGGTGACAAGCTGCTGACCATCCACGGCCCGCGCTACCGCATGCTGGTGATCGGCGCCGGGCAGTTATCGAAGTACCTGTGCCAGATCGCCGTGGGGCTGGGCTTCCATGTCACCGTCTGCGACCCGCGCGAGGAATACACCGAGACGTGGGACATCCCCGGCGTGGCGATGGTACGCACGATGCCCGACGACACCGTCATGGACATGAAGCTCGACGAGCGCAGCGCGGTAATCGCGCTCACGCACGATCCCAAGCTCGACGACCTGGCGCTGATGGAGGCGCTGCGCACGCCGGCCTTCTACGTGGGCGCGCTCGGCTCGCGCCGCAACAACCATGCGCGCCGCGAGCGCCTCAAGGAGTTCGACCTGACCGAACTCCAGTTGGCGCGGCTGCACGGCCCGGTCGGCATCTATATCGGCAGCCGCACGCCGCCCGAGATTGCCATCTCGATCCTGGCCGAGGTCATCGCCGCCAAGAACCACGTTTCGCTGCCGGACATCCTCCAGGTGGAAGGTGCCAAGGCCGCACGCGAGATCGCGGCGGGCGAGGCGGAATGTCCTGTGCTGCCCGCCACGGCCACGGCGACGGCGACGGCCACGCAATCATGAAGAAGCCCGCACGCGCCCCGCTCACGCCGACCGACCTGCCGGTCGGCATCCTGCTCGCCGCTGGTTTCGGCAAGCGTTTCGATGCCACCGGCACGCGCAACAAGCTGCTGGAGGTACTGCCTGACGGCCGCACCGTGGCGTGGCGCAGCGCGCGCACGCTGGCGGCAGCCCTGCCGAACTCGATTGCGGTGGTGCGGCCCGGCAACGCGGCCCTGGCCGAGGAACTGCGGCGCGGCGGCTGCCGCGTGGTGGAAGCGCCCGATGCCGAGGCTGGCATGGGCGTGGCGCTGCGCGCCGGTGTGGCGGCGACTGCCGAGGCACGCGGCTGGGTGGTGGCGCTGGCGGACATGCCGTGGCTGCCAATGGAGTTGGTCCGCGCCGTGGCGCTGACCATCACCACGCCGGAAACCATCGCCGCGCCGTGGCGCGACGGCAAGCGCGGCCACCCGGTCGGCTTCGGCGCCGCCTGGCGCGATGCCCTGCTGAAGCTGGACGGCGACGAAGGCGCACGCGCCTTGCTGACCGACCAGCCGGTCACCCGCATCCTGACCGAGGACGACGGCCCGTTCCGGGACATCGACACACCGGGCGATCTGGCCCCGCGTTCGCGGTAGTAGCTACGCCTGCCCTCTCCCCCGCCCCTCTCCCAGAGGGAGAGGGGAGAACACCGTTGGTTTGCTCCCCTCGCCCGCTTGCGGGAGAGGGGCCGGGGGAGAGGGCCAGCGCCATGACGCAGCCCCGACCGTTCAACCGCCCTCGGTCTCCATCAGCGTCCGCAGATACTCCCGGCTCCACCAGTGCACGTCCTGCTGGCGGATGCGCTCAAGCAGCTTCTCGTGCCGCGCCCGCCGTTCGGCCAGCGGCATGTGCAGCGCCTGCTGCACCGCCTGCGCCGTGGCGCGCGTGTCGTAAGGGTTCACCAGCAGCGCTTCCTTGAGCTGCTCCGCCGCGCCGGCAAAGCGGGACAGCACCAGCACGCCCGGATCCTCCGGGTCCTGCGCGGCGATGTACTCCTTCGCCACAAGGTTCATCCCGTCGCGCAGCGGCGTGACCAGCGCCACGCTGCTGGCGCGGCACAGCCCCGGCAGCCGGCGGCGCGAGGTGGAGCGGTGGATGTAGCGCACCGGCATCCAGTCCAGCTCGCCATATTCACTATTGATCGCCCCGGTGATGCCCTCCATGTCGCGCCGCAGGTCGGCGTAGGCATCGACCGATTCGCGCGAGGGCGCCGCGATCTGGATCAGCGTGGCGCTGGAGCGGTTCTCGGGGTACTCCGCCAGCAAGACCTGGAACGCCTTGAGCCGCTGCGGCAGCCCCTTCGAATAGTCGAGCCGGTCGATGCCGAGCAGCAGCCGGCGCCGCGCGTACTGGTGGCGCATCATCTCGTAGGTCTCGCGCGCCTCGTCGCCGCGGCCCAGGTCGATGAACTCGTCCACGTCGATGCCGATCGGGAACGCCTGCGCGCGCACCGTGCGGTGGAAGGCGCGGAAGCGGTACTCGCCCATCGGCTCGGCGCTGGCCTCGCCCTGCACGTAGCGGGAGAAGTGGTCAAGATCGGCCTGGCTCTGGAAGCCCAGCAGGTCGTAGGCGAACAGCGCCCGCATCAGCCACTCGTGCTGCGGGATGGCCGCGAGAATCAGCGGCGGCGGCAGCGGAATATGGAGGAAGAAGCCGATGCGCTGGCTGCAGCCGATGGCGCGCAGCTCCGCCGCGAGCGGGATCAGGTGGTAGTCGTGGATCCAGATCACGTCGTCCGGCTTGAGCAGCGGCGCCAGCTTGCGCGCGAACAGCTGGTTCACGCGCCGGTAGGCGTTCAGGTTGCCGCCCGCGTCGAAGTCGGCCAGATCGAGCCGGTAGTGGAACACCGGCCAGAGCACGCCGTTGCTGTAGCCCAGGTAGTAGGCGTCGTAGTCTTCCCGGCTCAGGTCCACCGTGGCCAGCGTCACGTTGCCGGCCTGCGAGATGTGCAGCTCGCCCTCGCCCGGCGTGCCGCCGTGGCTGGGTTCCACCGCGCGACCGCTCCAGCCGAACCACAGGCCGCCGGTCTTGCTCAGCGCCTCCGAGAGCGCCACGGCCAGGCCGCCCGCCGCGTGGTTGCGCGGATCGGCGACCCGGTTCGATACCGCTACAAGTCTTCCCATAGATCGCTTCTTGTTGTTGCCAATCCTGTCGTCAGATCACCGAATCCCACGGGGCAGATAGCCGCATGGCGCCGTTGATCAGGCCGACCATCGAATAGGTCTGGGGGAAATTGCCCCACATCTCTCCGGTGACCGGGTGTGTGTCTTCCGAGAGCAGCCCCAGCGGGTTGCGCGAGGCCAGCATGGCCTCGAAGATCTCGCGCGCCTCGTCGCGGCGGCCGATGCGGGCCAGCGCGTCGATGCGCCAGAACGTGCAGATATTGAACGCGGTCTCGGGCTTGCCGAAGTCGTCGGGCGCCTCGTAGCGGCGCATGTACGGGCCGTCGCAGAGCGAGGCTTCCAGCGCCTTGACCGTGGAGACGAAGCGCGGGTCCTTCGGGTCGATGAAGTTGACCTCGGCCATCAGCAGCACGCTGGCGTCGAGTTCCTTCCCGCCGAAGCTCTCCGCGAAGGCCTGGCGCGACTCGTTCCAGGACTCGTCCAGGATCTGCTTCTTCATGCGGTTGGCGTGGTCGTGCCAGTAGGCGGCGCGCGCCGGCTGCCCGAGCGCCTCGCCCACCTTGGCCAGCCGGTCGCAGGCGGCCCAGCTCATCAGCGCCGACGAGGTGTGCACGCGCGCCCGGGTGCGCAGCTCCCACATACCTGCGTCCGGCGTGCCGAACACGCGCACGGCCTGCTCGCCGACTTCCTCCAGCCGCGCATACTCGGCCGGCCCGCCCCGGTGCAGCAGGCGATGGTCGTGGAAGGCCTGCGCGGCGCCGAGCACCACGTTGCCGTAGACATCGTGCTGGAAGTGCTCCTGCGCCTGGTTGCCCACGCGCACCGGCCCCATGCCGCGATAACCGGGCAGGTGATCGAGAATGCTCTCGGGCAGTTCACGCTCCAGCCCGATGCCGTACAGCGGCTGGATATGGCCGTCCTGCGACTGCATCACGACGTTGGAGAGCCAGCGCAGGTAGTCCTCCATCGTGCCGACTTCGGACAGGCTGTTCAGCGCGCGCACCACGAAGAAGGCGTCGCGCAGCCAGCAGAAGCGGTAATCCCAGTTGCGGCCACTGCCGGGCGCCTCCGGCATGCTGGTGGTCATGGCGGCGACGATGGCGCCGGTTTCCTCGTACAGAGACAGCTTGAGCGTGATGGCGGCGCGGATCACCGCCTCCTGCCACTCGCGCGGGACCGCCAGGCGGCGCGTCCAGAGCCGCCAGTAGGAGGTGGTTTCCTGCTCGAAGTCCCGCGCAGTTTCCTCCACGCCCTGCGCCAGCGTCTCGTCCGGGCCGAGGATGAAGTTGTAGCCGCGCGTGACCAGAAACGGCGTGTTCGAGAGCACGTAGGCCAGCGGCGCGTCCGTGGTCATGCGCAGCGTCATGTCCTCGCCGATAAAGCGCGCATGACTGCTCCCGCGCGTCATCTGCGGCTTGTTGCGGCCCCAGTTGAAGCGCGGCGCCACGGTCACGCGCACGCGCGGCGCGCCGCGCACCGGGCGGATGCGCCGCACCAGCGTCAGCGGCCGGAAATAGCGGCCAAGGCGGAAGAAGCGCGGGCAGAAATCGGTGATTTCGAGGCAGTTGTCGTGCTTGTCGATCAGCTGCGTGCGCAGGATGGCCGTGTTCGGCTCATACCACTGCTTGGCTTCGAGGAAGTCCTCGATCTCGATGGCCCAGTGGCCGGCGTTCTCGCTCGGGTCCAGCAGGGCGTTGAAGACCGGGTCGCCGTCGAAGCGCGGCATGCAGCACCAGACGATGCGGCCCCGGCCGTCGACCAGCGCCGAGAAGCCGCAATTGCCGATCATGCCGAGCGAGAGCGACGGGTCGGCGTAGCGGCACGAGGTGTCCGAGTCGGTGTTGATTGCCGGCGCCTCGGGCTGTCGCCCGACGTTGGCGGCATCGGCGGCATCGGTGTGATCAGTGGCAGGCTGGTTCACAACGAATCCTCCCTTAGCGTCGGTGTGATGATGGGTTCCTTGGGCGCCGCTTCCGGGGCATCGCCCCGGGTGGCCATCCAGTGCGTCAGGGCGTGGGCCGATTCGTGCAGCCAGGCCCGCAGGGCGTCGGGGTTGGGCAGCACCGCCGTGGCGGCGGTGGCGCGCTGGCCCACCAGCAGGCCCACGCCGCCCAACTCACGCACGACGACGAATCCGGCCTCGTCGGTCACGTCATCGCCGGCAAACAGCGGCATGCGGCCCGCAAACGGCGGCGAGCGCATGAAGGCCGCGATGGCATCGCCCTTGTCCACGCCAGCCGGCTTGATCTCGACGACCATCTTGCCGGGCAGCGCCTCCAGGCCGGCCGCGTCGCGCAGCACGTCGGCCACGGCGGCCCGCACCAGCGGCTCCAGTTCCGGCACCTGCCGGTAGTGGATGGCCACGGCGACCGATTTTCGTTCGAGTTGCAGCCCGGGATGCCGGGCCACCAGCGCTTCCAGCTTCGGCAGCAAGGCGCCGATGCCAGGCGCGGGCGGCGTGACGACCCGTTCGCCGCCATGGCGGAATTCCGCCCCGTGGATCCCGGCGGAAGGCAAGCGCAACGGTTGCAGGAAATGGTCGAGCTCGGCAACAGGCCGGCCCGAGACGATGGCCAGCGCGCCGTCCAGGCAGGTATGCAACGCACGCAGCGTGCCAACCAGTTGGGGCTCTACCTGCACCAGGTCGGGGCGCGGCGCAAGGTCGGCCAGCGTGCCGTCGAAGTCCAGGAACAGCGCGATATGGGGTTCGATTAGGGGTAGCGGGGGCATCGCGTTAAACCGTAACACGTGTGTTTGACGAGCGTCCACCCGATGCTGTCCTACATCGCGGCCCGGCGCGGCTGTGGCGCATTCGGCACCCGCGCCGACACACCACGCGCCAGCACGGCGCTGCCGGGCACGTTCCGCCCGCGTCACGCCAGCGCCGCCCGGATGGGCGCCATCCATTATCATTGGCGGTTTCCGCCGAATTTTCCGGCTTTTTTTGCCCGCGCCCCTGCCGCGCCCCTGCCCTGCCCATCATGACCGCCAAGATCGCCAAGACTGCAAAACCCGCCAAGCCAGCCCGCGCCGCCAAGGCCCCCCGCGCCGCCACGCCCGACTACCTGCGCAAGATCCTCACCGCCAAGGTGTACGACGTCGCCCAGGAAACCGAGCTGACCTACGCGCACGCGCTGTCGGCCCGCACCGGCAACGCGGTCTGGTTCAAGCGCGAGGACACCCAGCCGGTGTTCTCGTTCAAGCTGCGCGGCGCATACAACAAGATGGCGTCGCTGACGCCCGACGAGCTGAAGCGTGGCGTGATCGCCGCTTCCGCCGGCAACCACGCGCAGGGCGTGGCGTTGTCGGCAGCGCGGCTCCAGTGCAAGGCGATTATTGCGATGCCGACGACCACCCCCCAGGTGAAGATCGATGCGGTGCGCGAACGCGGCGGCGACTGGGTCAAGATCGTGCTGCACGGCGAGTCCTACAGCGACGCCTACCAGCACGCGGCGGCACTGGGGCTGAAGCAAAAGCTGACCTTCATCCACCCGTTCGACGATCCCGAAGTCATCGCCGGCCAGGGCACCATCGCCATGGAGATCCTGCGCCAGCACCCGGGCCCGATCCACGCCATCTTCGTGGCGATTGGCGGCGGCGGGCTGATCTCGGGCGTGGCGGCCTACGTCAAGGCCGTGCGGCCGGAGATCAAGGTGATTGGCGTGCAGACCTTCGACTCGGACGCGATGAAGCGCTCGGTGGAAGCCGGCAAGCGCATCGAACTGAAGGATGTGGGCCTGTTCGCGGACGGCACCGCCGTGAAGCTGGTGGGCAAGGAAACCTTCCGCATCACGCGCGAACTGGTGGACGAGATCATCCTGGTGGACACCGACGAGATCTGCGCCGGCCTGAAGGACGTGTTCCAGGACACCCGCAGCATCCTCGAGCCGTCCGGCGCGCTGGCCGTGGCCGGCCTGAAGCGCTACGCCGAGCGCGAGAAGCTCAAGGGCGAGCAGCTCGTGGCGATTGCCTGCGGCGCCAACATGAACTTTGACCGCCTGCGTTTCGTGGCCGAGCGCGCCGAGGTGGGCGAAGCCCGCGAGGCCGTGTTCGCCGTGACGATTCCCGAGGAGCGCGGCAGCTTCAAGCGCTTCTGCGAGCAGGTGGGCACGCGCAGCGTGACCGAGTTCAACTACCGCATCGCCGACCAGGGCGTGGCGCACATCTTCGTGGGCGTGCAGATCGCCGACCGCGCCGAGAGCGACAAGATCGCCGCCAACTTCCGCCGCCATGGCTTCGATACGCTCGACCTCTCCAACAACGAGCTGGCCAAGCAGCATATCCGCTACATGGTGGGCGGCCGCTCGCCGCTGGCGCACGACGAACTGCTGTTCCGCTTCGAATTCCCCGAGCGCCCGGGCGCGCTGATGAAGTTCCTGTCGAGCATGAGCCCGAACTGGAACATCAGCCTGTTCCACTACCGGAACCAGGGCGCCGACGCCTCCAACATCCTGGTGGGTATCCAGGTGCCGAAGAACGAGAAGCGCGCCTTCCGCGACTTCCTTTCCACGCTGGGTTACGTACACTGGGACGAGACCGACAACCCGGTCTACAAGCTGTTCCTGTCCTGAGATCGCGATCATGACGCTCCCCGAACACTCGCCGCTGGGCAAGCCCTCGGCCTACAAGACCGAATACGATCCGACGCTGCTGTTCCCGATTCCCCGGCAGCCCAAGCGCACCGAGATCGGCCTGGCCGAAGGGCGCGCGCTGCCGTTCTTCGGCGTGGATATCTGGAATGCCTACGAGGTGTCCTGGCTGAACCTGAAGGGCAAGCCGCAGGTGGCGCTGGCGACCTTCATCATTCCGGCCGATACGCCGAATATCGTCGAGTCGAAGTCGTTCAAGCTGTACCTGAACTCGTTCAACCAGAGCAAGGTCGCCTCGGCCGAGGCGCTCCAGCAACTGCTGCACCACGACCTCTCCGAGGCCACCGGCGGCACGGTGCAGGTGCGACTGGTCACCGAGGCGGACCTCGGCACGCAGAAGATGGGCGAGCTGGATGGGCTGCTGCTGGACCGCCTGGACATCGAGACCGACATCTACGAGCCGGACCCGACCCTGCTGTCGGCGGATCAGGATGAGACGCCGGTGGAGGAATCGCTGGTCTCGCACCTGCTGAAGTCGAACTGCCTGGTCACCGGGCAGCCGGACTGGGGCAGCGTGCAAATCCGCTACGTGGGTGCGCCGATCGACCAGGAAGGGCTGCTCAAGTACCTGATCTCGTTCCGCAACCACAACGAGTTCCACGAGCAGTGCGTGGAGCGGATCTTCGCGGACGTGCTGCGCATGTGCAAACCGGTGAAGCTGGCCGTCTATGCGCGCTACACCCGGCGCGGCGGGCTGGACATCAACCCGTTCCGCACCAACTTCAACACGCCGTGGCCGGACAACCGGCGCAACGCGCGCCAGTAAGGCAAGCCGCCAGTCAGAACTCCGCGTGCGCGCGGATGCCGTAGAACTTGGCGGGTCCGCGGTCCCGGTTGTAGCCGGGATTGCGGATGTACTGGAAGTCCGGGCTCAGGCTCAGGGTCTTCCAGACCGCGAAACTGTAATAAATCTCGAACACTTGCTCCGGGCCGTAGCGCAGCGCGCCATCGCCCAGGAACGCGCCCAGGCCGCCTGCCGCCAGGTAGTTGCGGTGCGATGAGCCGAGCATGTTCGCCGCCACCGCCACGCCCACCTCGTCATTGGGCCGCCCCCAGGCCTTGCCTTTCAGCGTGCCGCCGCCGGCCACCTGCCGGCCGATCTCGGTGAAGGCGTAGGTCTCGGTCTTGTCGTCCGACATATTGGCGCGGAAGAACACCCCCAGCGCATCGGTCACCTCCTGCACCATCGCCACGCCGATGCCGAGCTTGCTGTGCTCGCGCCGCACGGCGGCGAGGTCCGGCGTTACGCCATTGGCCTGCCCGTAGGCGATGGCGTCGTTGAACGACCCCATATTGGCCTTGTTCCGCCACAGCAGCAGCCGCGCCTGCCCCGGGCGGCCGGCCAGCGTGTAGCGCTTTTCCAGCTCGAGGACGTCGCCGTAGTGCTCGAACAGCCGGGTGTCCAGTTCGCGCCCGTTCGACTCCAGCGGCAGCAGGAAATGGCCGAAGCGCGCCGACCAGCCGTCGCCGATGTACTCCAGCGCCGCGCCCCAGTTATAGCCGCGCGAATCGGCCGGATAGTCGAACGAGCCGTGCGTCATGAACGACCAGTTCATGAACTGCGTGCGGGGGTCCGAGCCGTAGGGGTTCTGGTCGAATACGTCGATCACGCCGAAGTTGCCGGCGGTCAGCACCACGCGGCGCTTGTCCACGGTGCGGGCGAACTGGTTGAAATCCGATTCGAGTTTTTCGTCCCCGCCGCCCAGGCCCCAGGTCTGGCGGATAAAGGCGCGCGCGCGATAGAACTTCGGGCTGGTGCTGGCCGTCTTGGCCAGCTCCCCGTTGGACAGCCCACCCAGGCCATGCAGGTCCGAGAACGGCACGCCCTGCGCCACTTCCGGGTTGAAATGGAACTCGGCGCCCTGCCACAGCCGCAGGCCAAGGTCGAGCGTGCCCGTGAACGAGTAGCTCTTGGCGCGCTCGGTGGTCAGGCTGTTCTCGCCCGAGTACGCGGCGCCGAAGGACGGCTTGCGCTGCCAGATATAGGTGGTCTGCCCGTGGATGGCGAACGGGCTTTCGGTGTCGGGCTCGGCAGCGGCAACAGGGGCGGCGGCGGCGTCCTGGGCGAACGCGGCCGGCGCAGTGGCCAGCGTCGCCCAGGCAAGGCCGGCGCAGGCCATCAGTCGGAAACGCGGCATCGGGAAATTCGGCTGGGACGGATGCGCCACAGCGGCCATCCGAGACTGGCGCGAAGCATAGCCAACCGCTTCTGACGTGTCTACCGTGATTGCTGCAACGCAACAAGAAAGGCACGGTTCCCCCATCCGGCGACTTTGTAACGCGCCTTGAATTAATTAATTCGAAAATTAATATTCAGCCGATACGAAGTGCCACGCCCATGCCGACCAAGCCACCATCCCCAACATCCACACCCAGCCCTGACGCCCGGCGCCCGGGGCGCCCCGTCGCCCGCGCCGATGCCGGCCAGCGCGACCGCCTGATCGAGGCGGCCGTAACCCTGTTCGCCCGGCATGGCGTAGCCGCCACATCGACCAAGGCGATTGCCGCCGAAGCCGGCGTGACCCCGGCGCTGGTCCACTACTACTTCCGCGAGCGCGAGCAACTGCTGGAAGCCGTGTTCGAGGAACGGCTGCTGCCGCTGGTCGATCAGGTCTTCAGCGGCGCCCCGCCCGCCGGCGAGGGGTCGCCACCCGATGTCGGCACGCTGATCCAGGGTCTCGCGGGGCGGCTGATCCGGGTGGCGTCGGCCACGCCGTGGTTCCCGGGGCTGTGGATCCGCGAGATCGTCGGCGTCGAGGGCCAGTTGCGCGAACGGCTGGTGCAGCGCGTGGCCATGCAGCGCGCCACGCTGATCACCGGCCCGCTGATGGCGGCGCAGGCGCGCGGCCAGCTCAATCCTGGCCTGGAGCCGGCGCTGGTCATGGTCTCGCTGATCGGCCTCACGCTGCTGCCGCTGGCCACCACCCATATCTGGCAGCGCCTGCCCGGCGCGGAAGCCATCGACACCGACACGCTGGTGCGCCACGTGACCGCCCTGCTGGCCCACGGGCTGTCCGCACCTGCATCCCCCTCGTCGACCTAACGCCATGGAGCCGCGCATGCCCTCCCGCCTTCCGCAGTGCCTCCTGCAGTGCCTCCTCCTGCTCGCCGCCTGCGCCGCGCTGGCCGCCTGCAGCAACGACAAGCCCGTCACCTGGCAAGGCTATGTCGAGGGCGAATTCGTCGCCGTGGCGTCGCCCTTCGCGGGGCGGCTGGAAAAGCTGACCGTCGATCGCGGCCAGCAGGTCGCCGCCGGCGCGCCGTTGTTCGTGCTCGAATCCGACGACGAACGCGCCGCGCGCCAGCAGGCCGCCGAGCAGGTGCGCGTGGCCGAGGCGCAACTGGCCGATATCCAGATCGGCAAGCGGCCCGTGGAAGTGGCCGTGAACCAGGCCCAGCTGGCGCAGGCTCGCGCCCAGGCCACGCGCAGTGCGGCCCAGCGCAAGCGCGACGAGGCGCAGTTCGAGATCGGCGGCATCTCCCGCGCGCAGCTGGATGAGACCCGCGCCACCGCCGATGCGGACGCGGCGCGCGTGCGCGAACTGCAACGGGACATCGACGTGGCCCGCCTGCCCGGCCGCAAGGACCAGCTCGCCGCCCAGCAGGCCCAGGTAGAGGCCGCGCGTGCCGCGCTGGCGCAGGCCGAATGGAAGCTCTCGCGCAAGYCGGTCAACGCCACGGCCGCCGGGCTGGTCTACGACGTGCCCTACCGCCCCGGCGAATGGGTGCCTGCCGGCAGCCCCGTGGTGCGCATGCTGCCGCCCGGCAACGTCAAGGTGCGCTTCTACGTGCCCGAGGCGGCGGTGGGCGCGCTGAAGAACGGCCAGTCGGTGCAGATCCGCTGCGACGGCTGCGCGGCGCCTGTCGCAGCGAAGATCACCTATGTATCGAACGAGGCCGAGTTCACGCCGCCCGTCATCTACAGCAACGAAACGCGCCGCAAGCTGGTCTTCCTGATCGAGGCCCGCCCCACGCCCGAGGACGCCCCCAAGCTGCGCCCCGGCCAGCCCGTGGAGGTGGCGCAGTCATGAACGGCACCGAGGATCGCGCCAACGGCGCGCTGGCGATCGACGTCAAGGGGCTGAACAAGCGCTTCGGCGACAAGCACGTGGTCAACGACCTGACCATGCAGGTGGCGCGCGGCGAGATCTTCGGCTTCCTCGGCCCGAACGGCAGCGGCAAGACCACCTCCATCCGCATGATGTGCGGGCTGCTGACGCCGGACTCGGGCTCGGGCACCTGCCTGGGCTTCGACATCCTGAAGCAGGCCGCCGAGATCAAGCGCAACGTCGGCTATATGACGCAGCGCTTTTCCTACTGGGAAGACCTGTCGATCCGCGAGAACCTCGACTTCGTCGCCCGCGTCTACGCCATGCCCAATCGCCGCGAGGCCGTGGACCGCGCGCTGGAAGACCTCGGCCTGCAATCGCGCGCCGCGCAGCTCGCCGGCTCGCTGTCGGGCGGATGGAAGCAGCGGCTGGCGCTGGCGGCGTGCCTGCTGCACGAACCCAAGCTGCTGCTGCTCGACGAACCCACCGCTGGCGTCGATCCCAAGGCCCGGCGCGACTTCTGGGAGCAGCTCCACCAGCTCGCCGCGCGCGGCATCTCGGTGCTGGTCAGCACGCACTATATGGACGAGGCCGAGCGCTGCCACAAGCTCGCCTATATCGCCTATGGCCGGCTGCTGGCGCAGGGCACGTCGGCGGAGGTGGTGGCCAGCCAGGACCTGGCCACGTGGAGCGTGGAGGGCGACGACCTCGCCGCGCTCTCCGCCCAGCTGCAGGGCCGGCCCGGCGTGGACCAGACCGTGGCCTTCGGCACGGCGCTGCACGTCACCGGCAAGGACGCCGGCCAGCTCGAACAGACGCTGAAGCGCTACGCCGGCGCGCATCACCGCATCCACCTGACCGAAACCAGCCTGGAGGACGTGTTCATCCACATGATGAGCGGTGCCCAGGACAACATGGCGGCGCAGCCGGGCAAGTCCGCCAAGCCAGCGAAGGGGCAATCGTGAGCGCCAACGCCCGCTTCTCCGTCCAGCGCTGGTGGAGCATCGTGCTGAAGGAATTCCTGCAGCTGCGGCGCGACCGCATCACCTTCGGCATGATCGTCGGCCTGCCGATCATGCAGCTGCTGCTGTTCGGCTTCGCCATCAACAGCGACCCGCGCCATATGCCGACTGCGGTGATCGTCGCCGAACATAGCGACYTCTCGCGCACCTTCGTCCACGCGCTGGAGAACACCACCTATTTCCGCGTGGTGCGCACCCTGCCGGACGAGGCCGCCGGGCGCGAGGCGCTGCTGCGCGGCGACGTGCAGTTCGTGGTCAGCATCCCCACCGATTTCTCGCGCAAGCTGCTGCGCGGCGAGCGCCCCGAGATCCTGGTCGAGGCCGACGCCACCGACCCCTCGGCCACCGGCCCGGCGATCGGCGCACTGGCGCAGCTGCCGGTCAGCGTGGCGCGCATCGACCTCAAGGGCGCGCTGGCCCCGCTGGCCGGCGGCAAACCCGCCTTCGACGTCAACGTGCAGCGCCTCTACAACCCCGAGGGCATCACCCAGTACAACATCGTCCCGGGCCTGATGGGCGTGATCCTGACCATGACGATGGTGATGATGACCGGCCTGGCGATGACCCGCGAACGCGAGCGCGGCACGATGGAAAACCTGCTCGCCACGCCGGTGCAGCCGCTGGAGGTCATCTCGGGCAAGATCGTGCCGTACATCTTCATCGGCCTGATCCAGTCCACCATCATCCTGCTGGCGGCGCGTTATGTGTTCCAGGTGCCCTTTCTCGGCTCGGTGGTGGGCGTGTACCTGGCGGCGCTGCTGTTCATCGCGGCCAACCTGACGGTGGGCATCACGCTGTCCTCGCTGGCCAAGAACCAGCTCCAGGCGGTGCAGCTCACGTTCTTCTACTTCCTGCCCAACATCCTGCTGTCCGGCTTCATGTTCCCGTTCGCCGGGATGCCGACGTGGGCGCAGTGGATCGGCAACGTGCTGCCGATGACCTACTTCAACCGGATGATCCGCAGCATCCTGCTCAAGGGCAGCGGCTGGCTGGAGTTGTGGCCGAACGTCTGGCCGGTGGCGCTGTTCACGGCCATCGTCATGACCATCGCGGTGCGCTTCTACAAGCGCACGCTCGACTGAGGGGATGCCATGCGAGTCTTCTCGCTTGTCCTGTTGCTCTCGCTGGCCGGCTGCGCGGTCGGCCCCGATTTCAAGTCCCCCGATGCCGTGCCCGACGCGCGCTACACGCCGGGGCCCCAGCCGGTGGCGACCGTGCCGGCCCTGGGCAAGTCCCAGTCCTTCGTGCCGGGGGACCTGCCCCAGCAATGGTGGACCCTGTTCGGCAGCGACAAGCTCGACGCCACCGTGCGCGCCGCGCTGGAAGCCAGCCCCACGCTCACGCAGGCCCGCGCGCGGCTGCGGGAGGCGCAGGAGAACCTCAACGCGCGCACCGGCGCCACGCGGTTTCCCACTGTCGATGCCTCGCTCAACGCCACGCGCCAGCAGGTGGACCTGACCTCGGTCGGCATCACCCAGTTTCCCAGCCCCGGCCCGTTCACGCTCTACAACGCGAGCGTGCAGGTCTCCTACGCGCTGGACCTCTTCGGCGGGCAGCGGCGCGAACTCGAAGGCCTGCAGGCGGCTGTCGATTACCAGCGCTACGAACTCGAGGCCGCGCGGCTCTCGCTGGCCGCCAATGTGGTGACCGCCGCCATCCGCGAAGCCGGGCTGCGCGCCCAGTTGGCCGATACCGTGGCGATGGCCGACGCGCAGCGCCGCCAGCTCGGCATCATGACCGAGCGCCTCAAGGTGGGCGGCGTGGCGCGCGTGGACGTACAGCGCCAGCAGGCCGAACTGGCGCAGACGCAGGCGCTGATTCCGGGCCTCTCCCAGCAGATCGATGTCACGCGGCACCAGCTGGCTGTCTACCTCGGCCAGACCCCGGCCAGCGCGCAGTTGCCCGAATTCGGGCTCGCCGACCTGACCCTGCCCGAGACGCTGCCCGTCAGCCTGCCCGCCGAACTGGCCCGCCGCCGCCCCGACATCCGCGCGGCGGAGGCGCTGCTGCATCAGGCATCGGCCGATATCGGCGTGGCCACGGCCAACCTCTATCCGCAGATCACGCTGACGGCCAGCGGCGGCACGCAGGAGATGCGCGCGCGCGACCTGTTCAGCAGCATGAATGTGTGGAGCCTGGCGGCCGGCGTGGTCCAGCCCGTGTTCCATGGCGGCGAGCTGCGCGCCCGCAAGCGGGCCAAGGAGGCGGCCTACGAGCAGTCGCTCGGCGCCTACCAGCAGGCGGTGCTGCAAGGCCTGCAGAACGTGGCCGATACCCTGCGCGCGCTCGACGCCGACGCCGCCACGCTCCAGGCCCGCGAGGACAATGCCCGCCAGACGCGCGGCACGCTGGTCATCGTCACGGAGCAATACCGGCTCGGCGGCGTCAGCCAGTTCACCCTGCTGGACGCCGAGCGCCAATCCCGCCAGGCCGCCCTCGACCTGTCCCAGGCCACCGCCGCAAGGCTGGCGGACTCGGCGGCACTGATGCAGGCGCTGGGCGGGGGATGGGAGTGACTGACACGCCTGCCCTCTCCCCCGGCCCCTCTCCCGCAAGCGGGCGAGGGGAGACCCCAGACAGCCTTTGATAGGCCCTCGGTTAGCTCCCCTCTCCCTCTGGGAGAGGGGCCGGGGGAGAGGGCCAGCGCTTCAGCGAAGTCCAGCCGCCAAAAACCCCCTCAACCGCCGAACCCCCTCATCCAGCCGCTCCACGTCACACGCATAGCACCAGCGCACGAAGCCCTCGCCCTCATCCCCGAACGCGCTGCCGGGGGCCAGCCCGAGGTGGGCTTCCCGCACCAGTTGCTTGCAGAGCGCGAGGCTGTCCGTCGCGCCGGCCAGCTTGAAGAAGACGTACATCGCGCCTTCCGGGGCGTGGGCGTCCACGCCCGGGAGCGCCGACAGTGCGCCCACGAGGTGATCGCGGGCGCCGCGCAGGCGCTGCACCAGATCCTGCGTGAACGCCTCGCCTTCGGTCACCGCCACCACGCCGGCTTCCTGCACGAACGACGGCGCGCAGGAGGTGTTGTATTCCACCAGCTTGCCGAGGTCGTCCATCAGCGCCGCCGGCAGCACCATCCAGCCGAGGCGCCAGCCGGTCATCAGCCATGCCTTGGAGAACGAGTTGACGGCAATCACGCGAGCCTCGCGCGGGGCGATGTCGAGGAAGGACGGCGCGATGGTCCCTTCCGGGCCGTAGTAGAGCCGTTCGTAGACCTCGTCGGCGATGATCCAGATGCCGTGCCGCTGGCAGTGGTCGAACACGGCCTGCTGGGCGGCGCGCGGCATGACCCAGCCGGTGGGATTGTTCGGCGAATTGATCATCACCGCGCGCGTGCCCGGCGTCAGCGCGGCGAGCAGCTTGTCCAGGTCGAGCGCCCAGCCGTGTGGGCCGTAGTCCAGCGTCACCGTTTCCACCGTGGCGCCGAGGATGCGCGGGATCTCGACGAGGTTGGGCCAGAGCGGCGTCACGGCCACCACGCGGTCGCCGGGGCCGGTGACGAGTTGGGCGGCCAGCATCAGCGCGTTGACGCCGGCGCTGGTCACGGCCACGTTGCCGACCGGCGTGTCGCCATGCAGGCGGCTCACATAGCCGGCCAGCGCGGCGCGCAGCGGCGGAATGCCGAGGTTGTGGGTGTAGAACGTGGCGCCGGACGCCAGCGCCTGGCTGGCGGCATCCCGGATAAATGCCGGCGTGACCTGATCCGACTCGCCGAACCAGAACGGCAGTACATCGGGCAGGCCGATGCCCGCGTTGGCCACCTCGCGGATGCGCGACGCGCGCAGGCTGCGCACGGTGTCTCGCGCCAGCGGCGCAGTGGCAGGGGAAACAGGCGGCTGGGACATCGGTGCTCCGGGGGTGAGGGACGATGAAGCCGCCAGCGTAGCGGAAACGGCGAAAGTCGTCAGTCTGCGAACCGCTCGCGCAGTTGCGCGGCCGTCATCGCCCCATAGCCCAGCCCGCCCAGCGGCGACGCCACGGCGCGCAGCAGCGCCGCATTGTCCGGCGCCGTAGCGCCATCCGGCAGGGCCATGTTGTTTTCGAAGCCGATGCGCGCGTGGCCGCCGAGCATCACGGCGGTGGCCGCGCAGTCGGCTTCCTGCTTGCCGAACGCGCAGACGGCCCATTCCACGCCGGTGCCTTCCAGGCCGGTCTCGCGCCAGGCGGCGAGGAACGGCAGCAGGTCCGCCGGCGTCGACTTCTGTCCCGCCGAATAGCGGCCCAGCACGAACAGCACCCAGTGGCGCCCGGCCGGGATCGCCCCGCTTTCGCGCAGCGCGGCGTAGCGGTGCACGTCGGCGGCGTCGTAGAGGATGTACTGGGCCACCACGTGCTCGCGGTGCATCCAGCCGAAGAACTCGGCGGCGACCGGCAGCGCGGCGGGGTCCGGCACCAGTTCGCGCACGGCCACGGACGCCGCCTCGGGGCGCAGCGCCCGGACGGTGGCGATCTGCTGGGCCGGCTGGTAAATGCCGACGGCCTCGGTGGTCAGTTGCAGGACCAGCGCGTCGCCCACGGCCTGCCGCACCGCCGCGATGGCCGGCGCGTAGTCGGCCACCTCCAGGCTGTGCGTGCCATCGGCGCGTCGCACGTGCAGGTGGATCATGGCGGCGCCGGCCTCCACGCATTCGCGGGCGCATTGCGCCAGTTCGTCCGGGGTCATGGGCAGCCGCGCGTGATCCGCGTGGGTCTTGCGGGCGCCGTTGGGCGCCACGGCCAGCGCGAAGGGACGGCGCAGGATGTCTTCAGTCATGGGGGTATCTCAATCTCAAGCGGGCAGGACCACGCCCACGGCCTGCGCGAAACGGTCCACGATATTGTCGATGTCCGCCGCCGTGCAGATGAAAGGCGGCGCAAACAGCACATGATCGCCGTGCACGCCATCGACGGTGCCGCCCATCGGATAGACCAGCACGCCGTGCGCCATGCACGTGCGCTTGAGCGCCGCGTGGGTCTTGCGGGCCGGGTCGAGCGTGGCCTGGGTGGCGCGGTCGGCCACGAACTCCACGCCGACGAACAGCCCGCGCCCACGCACATCGCCCAGATTCGGATGATCGCCCAGCGCCTCGCGCAGCCGCGCGCGCAACTGCTCGCCACGCGCCAGCACGTTATCGAGCAGATTGTCCTCGGCGATGGTCTGCTGCACGGCGAGCGCCGCCGCGCAGGCCGTGGCGTGGCCGATATAGGTATGGCCGTGCTGGAAGAAACCGCTGCCGCCGACGATGGCTTCGTAGATGCGGCGCGTGGACATCATCGCGCCAATCGGCTGGTAGCCGGCGCCGAGGCCCTTGGCGATGGTGACGATATCCGGCACCACGCCGTCTTCCGCGCAGGCGAACAGGTGGCCGGTGCGGCCCATGCCCGACATCACCTCGTCGAGGATCAGCAGCACGCCGTACTTGTCGCACACGGCGCGGATGCGCTTCAGGTAGTCGCCCACCGGCGGCACCGCGCCGGCCGTGGCGCCGACCACGGTTTCGGCGACGAAGGCGGCCACGCTCTCCGGCCCCAGTTCGAGGATCTTGGCTTCGAGTTCGTCCGCCAGCCGTTGCGCATACTGGGCGTCCGTCTCGCCGGCGGCCCGGTCGCGGTACGCATAGCACGGCGACACATGGTGCGCAGGCACCAGCAGCGGCAGGAACGGCTCGCGCCGCCACGCGTTGCCGCCAATCGCCAGCGCGCCGAGCGTGTTGCCGTGGTAGCTCTGGCGGCGCGCGATGAAGTGGCGGCGCGCCGACTGGCCGGTTTCGACGAAATACTGGCGCGCGAGCTTCAGCGCCGCCTCCACGGCCTCCGAGCCGCCCGAGACGAAGTAGACGTGATCGAGATCCCCCGGCGCGGCCTCGGCCAGCGTGCGCGCCAGTGTCTCGGAGACTTCCGTGGTGAAGAACGAGGTGTGGGCGTAGGCGAGCGTATCCACCTGCGCCTTGATGGCCGCCACCACGCGCGGGTGGCCGTGGCCGAGGCACGACACCGCCGCGCCGCCGGAGGCATCCAGGTAACGGCGGCCGGTGCTGTCGATCAGCTCGATCCCCTGGCCGCCAACGGCCACGGGCATGGTTTGCTTGGGATTGCGATGGAATACGTGCGTCATGATGGAAGAAGCTGTCCTGTGCGGGGCGCCGAAGTCAGGTGCGAGTATAGGAACAAGCGCACCCTCTTTGCAACATGTGTTTCATTGATCGATGAAAAAGAAACACTCGATCCAGCAATCGACGTGGGGACGGGGCGCCGACCTGTGCAACAATCGTTGCATTCCGCGTTCCGCCATCGCCCATGTCTCCTGACACCACCCCTGCCTCGCCCCTCTCGCTGGATGCCCTGCTGACCCAGCTCCGCGCCGATTTCCCGACGCTGAGCGCGCAGTTCCAGAGCGGCGCGCGCTACCTGCTCGACCATCCGCACGACATCGCGCTCCACTCGATGCGCAAGGTGGCCGCCAACGCCGGGGTGCAGCCAGCGACACTTGTGCGGCTGTCGCAGTCGCTCGGGTTCGAAGGCTGGCAGGGCCTGCGCGAGCTGTTCATGGAGGCGATGCGCGACCAGGGCGCGCAGCCCTACGCCAAGCGGGCGCGCAAGGTGGTGAAGGAGAGCGGCTCCAACCGGATGCTGGCCGAGATGATCGAGGTGCAGCATCACAACCTGGACGCCCTGCTGGCCAACAATGCCGAGACGCTGCCGCAGGCCGCCGACCTGCTCGCGGCGGCGCCCAATGTCTACGTGGCCGGCTTCCGCTCGTGCTTCCCGATCGCGTTCACGTTCCACTATATCTACCGGCTGTTCCGCAGTTCGGTGCACCTGGTGCGCGGCGACGCCGGCACGCTGGAGATGGAGCTGCGCGCGCTGACCGCCAAGGACGTGGTGCTGGTCACCGCCTTCGCGCCGTACTCGCAGGAGAGCCTGCGCGTGGCCTCGGCCGCGCGGGAGGCCGGTTGCAAGGTCGTGGCGCTGACCGACAGCACGGTGGCGCCCATCGCGCTGGAGGCGGACTGCACGCTGCTGTTCGCCATCGACAGCCCGTCTTTCTTCCCGTCGATCACGGCTGGCGTGGCGATGGTCGAGGCCTTGGTCGAGCAACTGCTGGCCCGCAAGGGCAAGGGTGCGATTCGCGCGCTGGAGCAGACCGAGGGCCAGCTCCACCGCACCGGCGCCTACCTGCCCGCCCAGCGCGGCTAAGCCGGCCGTCTTTCGGACTTATTCGAACGCCTCGTCGTTGGGGTTGGCGTAGGCCTTCTTCATCGGCTCGCTGAGCGGCAGGTCGAAGCTGATGTTCTTGGGCGGCACCGGCTTGGCGAACCATTTGGCGTACAGCGTGTTGATCTCGCCGCTCTTGATCAGGCCGCTGATGGCGCCGTCCACCACCTGCTTGAAGCCGGGATCGTCCTTGCGCAGCATGAACGCGTAGGCCTCGAACGACTGCGGCGTGCCGACCACGGTCCAGTCGCCGGGGTTCTGCGCCAGCGTGCGGGCGCCGGACAGCAGCACGTCATCCATCATGAACGCGGCCACCCGGCCCGACTGCAGGATCAGGAAGGACTCGCCGTAGTCCTTGGCGCTCTGGATGGTGATATTGGCCTGCTTCTCGTCGTTGAGCTTGCGCAGGATCCGCTCCGAAGTCGTGCCGGCATTGGTCACCACGGCCTTGCCCGACAAATCGCCAAAGTCATGGATCGGGCTGCCCTTCTTCACCAGCAGCCGCGTGCCGGCCACGAAGAACGTGGTCGAGAACGCCACCTGCTGCTGGCGGGACTTGAGGTTCGTGGTGACGCCGCACTCCAGGTCCACCGTGCCGTTCTGCACCAGCGAGATCCGGTTCTGCGAGGTCACCGGCACCATGCGCACCTGCAGGCTGGCCGCGCCCACTTCCTTCTTCACGCTATCGATCACCCGGTCGCAGATGTCCTGCGAGAAGCCGATCACCTTCTGGCTGGCGTCGTAGTACGAGAACGGGATCGACGAGGTCCGGTGCCCGATCGAGATCGTGCCGGACGACTTGATCTTGGTGAGCGTCGGGCTGGCGGCCACGTCGACCGCGAAGGCCGGGGCTGCGGTGGCCAGGACGGCGGCGGCAGCGATCAGGCGCAGCACCGGGCGGACGGAAATCGACTTGGGCATGGAAAACACTCCTGTTTGAATGGATGCGTCAGGTGTTGCAATGCTAGGCATTGAGCAACAAGTGTTCCATCATGGATTACCATGAAACAAATGTGTTATTCCCGGGGATGGTGCAACAAAGGAGCGAGAAGGGAGCCACAAGGGGGGCAGCCGGAAAGAAAAACGCCCCGGGTCGGGGCGTTGGTGGCACGGCGTTGGGATGGCCGGGGAATGCTGCGGCGCAGCAGTTCTACGCCCCGCACTTCTCCTTGAACGTCTTCTGCAACTGCCGGCGGCTGCGGTCGCGCTCGACGGACAGCACGTCGTTGCCCTGGCTGTTCTCCACCGGCGCGCCTGACTTGTAGCTGCGCTTGGGTGTCTCGTTCATCTGCGCCATCAGTTGCTGGCATTCGGCGTCGTCGATGGTCTGCTGGGTGGGCGCGGCGGCGCCGGGCGGGCGCGGCATGGGGCGGTAGGGCGACTCGCCTTCCTTCACGGCATCGCCAATCACGTTGTCGATGGCGGCCGTGCCGCCGGGCTGGGGCGGATTCTGGGCATAGGCCGGGAGGCAGGCACCCAGCGCGAGGAGAACGACGGCATGGCACTTCACTGCGGCAAGGCAACGGCTCGGCATGACGAACTCCTTCCCTGTGGTCGGTGCTGCCATGGTAACGCCTAACGCGTCCGGACGGCCCCAAGGGCGACCGGGGGTGCCCTACGGCGCCTCGCGGGCCAGCGCGAGGGCTTCGAGCAGCGTCTGGTGATCGCCGATATGGTTGGCCAGTAGCAGGATCAGCCGCGCGTTGGCGGCCTGGCTGGCGGCGTCGTCGAGGTCGCGATGCATGTCGATCAGCGCCTCGTAGAAATCGTCGGGGCGCGCGAGGTTCGGCGCGGTGTTGAGGGGCATCGGCGGGTCTCCTGATTGTCGCGACGGGCGGCAAGTCACGCCATCGCCATCGGCTTGGGAGCCGGGGCCACCGCTGGCCGGCCCTGCCCCGCCTGACCGATGGCCCGGTCCAGCGCAGCGCCGACGCGCGCCGCATCCACCGTCCGCCAGCGCGCGCAGACGTGCTGGTCCGGGCGGATCAGGTAGCAGGTACCCGCGCGGGCGTCGTAGCGGCGGGCGGCCAGCCCTTCCACGTCGCGGACCACGGTGGCGCCGGGCCACGGATCGGCGGAGGCGGCGATGGCTGCATCGGTCACGAAGACCAGCCGCAGCGGCGCCGCGCCCTGCTGCAAGGCTTGCAGCGCGCGGCGGGTCGCGGCATCGAGCCCGGCCGGGGCGCCGAAGATCAGCGCCACGAACTGGTCGCCCAGCCGGGGCAGCAGCCACGGTTCACCGCTCATGCTGCATACCGGCGCATCGGCACAGGCCGCGCCCGGCACCATCGCCCCGGCGAAGGCCTCGCCGTCGCCATCGGCCGTATTGAGCGGCGATGCGTGCAGTACCGCCGGCACCGAGAGCCGCCCGCTGTTCACCAGTTGCCGGGCAAACCCATGGTCCCGCGCCAGCGTGAGTACAGCGTCGCGGAAGGTGCGGCTGACGGCGCTCTTGGGGGTGATGAAATCAGTCGAACGCGTGGAATGGCGGATGTTCTCGTCGGCGGCGAACTCGCGCTCGCTGGCGTAGGAGTCCAGCAGGCTGTCCGGCGCGCGGCCCGCCAGCACATAGGCGAGTTTCCAGGCGAGGTTCTCGGCATCCTGCACGCCGCTGTTGGCGCCGCGCGCGCCGAACGGCGAGACGCCATGCGCCGCATCGCCCGCGAACAGCACGCGGCCATGGCGGAAGTGGTCCATCCGCACGCAGGAGAAGGTGTAGACGCTGACCCACTCCAGCTCGAACTTCGCATCCGGGCCGAGCAGCGCCCGCACGCGCGGGATCACCCGTTCGGGTGTTTTCTCCAACACCGGGTCGGCATCCCAGCCGAGCTGGAAGTCGATGCGCCAGACGTTGTCCGGTTGCCGGTGCAGCAGCACCGACTGGTTCGGATGAAACGGCGGATCGAACCAGAACCAGCGCTCGGGCGGAAACGCGGCCTCCATCTTCACATCGGCAATCAGGAAGCGGTCCCGGAAGGTATGGCCGTGGCTCTCCAGCCCCATCAGCTTGCGCAGGCCGCTGCGCGAGCCGTCGGCAGCCACTACGTAGCGGCCGCACAGCGTGTAGCCGCCGTCGGGCGTCTCCACGGTCAGCGCCACGTGGTCATCGCGCGACTCCAGGTTCACCGCGCGGCTTTTCCAGCGGATGTCGATCAGGGGCAGCGCGCGCGCCAGATCGAGCAGATAGCCCTCGACGTAATACTGCTGGAGGTTGATGAAGGCCGGGCGCTGGTGGCCGGACTCGGGCAGGAGGTCGAACGCGTAGACCAGGCTGTCGCGCAGGAAGACCTTGCCGAGGTGCCAGCGCACGCCCTTCTCGACCATGCGCCCGGCGCAGCCGAGGCGGTCGAAGATATCCAGCGTGCGCTTGGCGAAGCAGATGGCGCGGGAGCCGGTGGAGAGCGTGCAGTCCTCGTCGATCAGCACCACCGGCACGCCATGCCGGGCGAGGTCGATGGCGGTGGCCAGCCCGACCGGGCCGGCCCCGACTACCACCACGGGGTGCGGCGCGCCGGCGGCATGGCCCGGACGCTGCTCCGCGCACGGCGCGTAGGCGTACTGCTGGCGCTGGTAATCCGGGTCGATGGCGTCCGTGGCCATGGCTCAGTCCTGCAGCGCGGCCCACATCTCCTGGTCGCGCTGGGCGGTCCAGATGCGCGGATGGGTGATGCCGGCGGCCTCGTCGAACGCGCGCGAGACATCGAACGGCAGGCAGTGCTCGTAGATGAACACCTGGCCGAACTTCGGGTCCATGGACTTGCGCGTGTGCGCCATGGCGGCCTTCAGGTCCATACGGTCCGCCACGGCCTCCTTGCCGGCCTGCAGCAGCGTGGTGACGAAGTCCTTGGTGTAGGCGATGCCCTTGGCCACATCGGCGGGCGTGGTCAGCGCGGGGCCGCGGCCCGGCACCAGCTTCTGCGGCTGCAGCGCGGCCAGCGCGTCGAGCGTGGCCGGCCATTGGGCGAGCTGGGCGTCGCCGCAGTAACAGGCCGCGTCGTACTCGACCAGATCGCCCGAGAACAGCACCTTCTGCTGCGGCAGCCAGACCACGGTGTCGCCTTTGGTGTGGCCGGCGCCCAGATGGGCAATGCGTACCTCCAGCTTGCCGAGGAACAGGGTGATTTCCTTGTCGAAGACCAGCGTCGGCCAGGTCAGGCCCGGCACGGTCTCCACGCCGGCGAACAGGCGCGGAAAGCGCTCGATCTCGGACTTCATGTCGGCCTCGCCGCGCTCCACGATCATCTCGTAGGTGCCCCGGCTGGCGATAACCTGCTGCGCCCCTTCGGCGAAGTACGCCGACGCGCCCAGCACGCGCACCGCGTGGTAGTGCGAGAGCACCACGTACTTGATCGGCTTGTCGGTGATCTGGCGGATGCGGGCGATCAGGTCCTGCGCCATCGCCGGGGTGGCGGTGGTGTCGACGATCAGCACGCCGTCGTCACCGATGATCACGCCCGAGTTGGGGTCGCCCTCGGCCGTGTAGGCGTAGGCGTTCTCGGACAACTGGGTGAAGGTGATCTGCTTGGCTTCCAGGTCGGCCTGGGATGCGAATGCTTTTGCCATGTCGGTCTCGATACGGGGGATAGGCCAAGCTTAGGAAGCCGACCAAATTTAGTCAATGGCAAATCGAATTGTCATTTGCTAAATCACCCGCCAGACCGCATGCCGCTGTGGCGGCGTCCGGGAAACTCCCTACCCGCCGTTACCCCCCTCCCCGGCCAGCGCCGGCAGCGTCTCCTGGCTGGCCGCCATCACGAAGTCGAGGAACCGGCGCACCCGCGCGGGCACGTGGGTGCGGTGCGGGTAATACATATAGAGGCCGACGTTCTTGCTGCGGTAGGCGGGCAGGATCGACACCAGCCGACCGGCCGCCAGATCGTCCTGCACCATGTAGGCCTGTAGCTGCCCGATGCCGATGCCGGCGCGCACCGCCTCGATCTCGGTCTCCACATCGCTGAAGGTGGCCACGGCCGGCACCTCCAGGTAGACGAGATCGCCATCGACCATCAGCTCCCACGGCAGCAGCCGGCCCGTGACCGCCCGGCGGAAGCCGGTGCAGGCGTGGCTGCGCAGGGCGTCGAGCGAGTCCGGCGTGCCATGGCGAGCCAGGTATTCGGGGGCGGCGCAGATCAGCAGCGGCAGGTCGCACAGCTTGCGGGCGACGAGGTTCTGGCCGGGGCTGGTGCCGGCGCGGAAGCCGATGTCGATCTTCGCCTCGACCAGATCGGTGAACAGGTCAGTGAGCACCACATCGAAGGTGATGCCCGGGTATTCCTCCCGGAAGGCCCGGATCAGCGGCACCAGCACGCGGGCGCCCACCGAGTGCGGCGCGGTCACGCGGACCATGCCGTCATCCTCGCTGCGGCTGCTGCGCACCTGCTCGAGCGCCTCGTCAAGCTGGCGCATGCCCGGCTCGGCCAGCTCGAACAGCCGGGCGCCCTCGGTGGTCAGGCTCAGCTTGCGCGTGGTGCGATGGAACAGCCGCACGCCGAGGTATTCCTCGAGCGTGCGCACTGCCTTGCTGACCGCCTGCGGCGTGACCTCGGCCTCCACGGCCGCCCGCGCGAAGCTCTTGGCGCGCACCACGCCCAGGAACAGCGTCAACACCCTGGCCTTGTCCATGCGTTGCCAACCTCTGGTTGTCAATGAAGCAGGCATAGTACGCCGGGCGGCATGATCTGCGGATGGTTTCCCGGAGGGATTCCATTACTATCTGGGCTTCCCCAGCATGGACCCCGGGCAGACGCCGCATGGCCCCACCCATCGACAGCATCGACAGTACCGATAGCGCCGACAGCACCGAGCGCACGCAGCGCGGCATCCAGAGCGTGGAGGTGGGCGGCCGCGTGCTGCGCGCGCTGGCCGACGCGCGCCGGCCGATGTCGCTGGCCGACCTCGCCGCCGCCGCCCAACTGGCGCCTGCGCAGGCGCACACCTATCTGGTCAGCCTGACGCGGCTCGGGCTGATCAAGCGCGACCATATCGACGGTTACTACGAGCCCGGCCCGCTGGCGCTGCGGCTCGGGATGCTTCACCTCGACCACGATCCAGCCTATCGCGCCGCCGTGCCGCGCGTGCAGGCGCTGGCCGCCCGCATCGGCTTCAGCGTGGCGATCAGCCTGCCTACGCCACAGGGGCCGACCATCGTCCATTACGCCCACGCCGGCACGCCGCTGCATGTGAACCTGCACGTCGGCACGGTCATGGCGCTCGCCGCCACGGCCACCGGCCGCACCTACTGCGCGTTCCAGCCGCCCGGGCACTGGCAGGACATCTGGGCGCGGCAGCATCCGCAGGGCGCCGACCTGCCCGGCTTCCTGCATCAGCTAGAGGACATCCGCGCGCGCGGCATGGAGCGCAGCATCGACTCGCCCAGCCCCGCCGTGAGCAGCCTCGCCGTGCCGTTGCGGGATGGCGATGGCGCGCTACGGCTGGTGCTAACGGTGATCGGCTCCACGGGTGGCATCGACGTGGACTGGACCGGCCCGGTGGCCGCCGCCCTGCGCGACGCCGCGGAGGACATCGCCTCCGCCATCGCCGCCAACATCGACAAGGCGCCCGCATGAACGACGACACGCTCCCCGGCGGCGCCAAGCCGCAACGCGGCATCCAGTCGCTCGACAACACGGGGCAGCTGCTGATGGCACTGGTCGCGGCCGGACGGCCCCTGCCGCTGGGCGAACTGGCGCGCGCGGCCGGCATGGTGCCGGCCAAGGCGTTTCCGCATCTGGTCAGCCTGCAGAAGATCGGGCTGCTGTCGCGCAATGCATCGGGGGATTTCGTGGCCGGGGCGTTGAGCCTGGATTTGGGGCTGGTGGCGCTGCAGCGGCTGTCGCCCACCCGGGAGGCCGAGCCGGAGATCATCGCCCTGGCCCATGCCACCGGGTTGTCTGTGGCGATGGCGGTGCTTGGCCCGCTGGGGCCCACCGTGATCCGGCTGGAGGAAGCGGCGCGACCCCAGCATGTGAGCCTGCGGGTTGGCACGGTGTTGTCGATGGTCAACACGGCGATCGGGCGGACCTTCGCCGCCCATCTGCCGGCCGATGTACTGGCCGGCGCGCTGGCACAGGACGCCATCCGCATGGCCGGCACCCCGGGCGGGACGCCGGCGGGTTATGCCAACCGGCTGAAGGCAGTGAAAGCGACAGGGATCGACAACGCCGTCAGCAAGCCGGTGCCCGGCATCGACACGCTGGCCGCGCCGGTCTTCGACCATACCGGGGCGCTGGCCATCGTCATTGCGGTGATGGGCAGCAGCGGCAGCTTCGACAGCGCCACGGACAGCGACACCGCCGCACTGGTCCGCCAGGCCGCGCAGCGGCTGTCCTGGCGGTTCGGGGCGCCCGGGATGGGGCCGACGATCAGCGCTCGATGACCGGCGCATGCACCGGGGCGATCGACGCGTGCGGCGTCTGCGTGCGCTGCGCGGCCTTGTGGACCATCGTGTAGGCGTAGTCGATGCCCATGCCGTAGGCGCCCGAGTGTTGCTTGGCCAGGCCGGTCACGGCGTCGTACGTTTCCTTGTTCTTCCAGTCGCGCTGCCATTCCAGCAGCACCTGCTGCCACGTCACCGGCACCACACCGGCCTGGATCATGCGCTGCATGGCGTAGTCGTGCGCTTCCTTGGTCGTGCCGCCCGAGGCGTCGGCCACCATGTAGATCTCGTAGTCMCCTTCCAGCATCGCGCTCAGGGCGAAGGTCGTGTTGCAGACCTCGGTCCACAGGCCGGCCACGACGATCTTCTTGCGGCCGTTGGCGGCCAGCGCGTCGCGCACCTTCTGGTCATCCCACGAGTTCATCGAGGTGCGTTCCAGCGTCTGCTGGCCCGGGAAGACRTCGAGGATTTCGGGGTAGGTGTAACCGGAGAACGACTCGGACTCCACCGTGGTGATCGTCGTCGGCACATCGAARATCTTGGCCGCCTTGGCCAGGCCCACCACATTGTTCTTCATGGTCTGGCGGTCCATCGACTGCACACCGAAGGCCATCTGCGGCTGGTGGTCGATGATGATCAGCTGGCTGTTGCGCGGGGTCAGGACTTGCAGCTTGGCGTTGKTGGCGTTCGACATGGTGGTTTCTCCGGTAGCTAAAGGTTGATTCGTTCAGTTTTATTGCTTTTCGCTGTTCGCCGTTGTTTTGTTGTGGCGTTGCGATGGGATGAACTATACGGGGCGATAAGTGACGTAAATCCGCTGAAGTCTCACGTAGTTATTCAAATTTTTTGAAATTAGATCTCTCTACGCCGCCGCGCGACCCCCGGGGCATGTCTACCCCACTTCCCGGGGCTCAATGTCAGGCCCTGCCGGACGTTATCGATCTCATGTCTTTCCCTCATCCGATAAAAACAGGAGAAACCATGGGTCGTCGTTACCTCGCCGGGCTGCTGCTGGCCGTTACCGCCCTCGCGGGTTGCGCAGTGGTACAGAAGCCGATTCCGGCCACCAGCGCGCTGTTCGAGAACAAGGAGAAGACCGTCGCGGTCGCCCTCGAGAAGCTGCCCGAGCCGAACCAGGTCATGCTGGGCGCGCAGGGCATCCTGGACTACGCCATCAACCGGGCCAACGCCAAGGCCATCGTCGACCGCCTGCAGAAGCAGGATTTCTCGAAGGTGAGCGGCCTGCCCAAGGAATTCGCCCAGGGCCTGGAATCGCGCCAGATCAAGGTCGTGATGATCGAGGAGCCGATCGATACGGAGTCCCTCTCCAAGTTCACGGAGGGCTCGGGCGATGGCGTGGCGCTGCGTGACTATCGCCCGCTGGCCCGGAAGTACAAGGCGGACAAGCTGCTGCTGGTGAGCGCCACCTCGCTGGGCACGGTCCGAAACTACTACGGCTTCCTGCCGCTGACCCCGCCGACGGCCCTGATCTCCCTGACCGGACAGCTGGTGGACCTGTCGACCAACAAGCTCGAATGGTATGAAAGGGTGGAAAACCACAATCCCGCCAAGGGCGACTGGGACCAGGCCCCGGAATATGAAAACCTGATGGGCGCCGTGGACGAAGGCACCCGCGCGGCCACCTCGCAGCTGCGTGGCGCGTTCTTCATGGAACGGGCCGCACCGGCGGTGCCGAAGGTGGCGGGTACGGCGGCGGCGGGATCGGCGCAGTAAAAACCCCCGCTGGAAAGCAAAAACGGCCGCGAGAGATCGCGGCCGTTATTTCTTGGGGCGCTGGACTGTCGCGCCCCGGTCGCCTCGCGCTCGAACTCGCGGATCACCGGGTTGCCGAGGATCGCATCCCTTCCCGCATCGATCAGGCGATCAATGTCCGCCTCGGGCAGGCGAAGCCTGGTCGGTACATCGCTCAGACTTGCGGCACGCGCCTTGTCGAGGGAATCGAACGAGATCCGCGTGACGAAGAATTCGACGGCGTCGCACCGCCAGTCCGGGCTGCTTGCGGCGATTTCCTGTCGCCGGGCATCCGGCATGGCGCCGCTGCGAACCCGAGGGCAGCATCCTGCAATCTGCCAGCTGGACACTCTATGAACAGTTGCGCTTCGACACGAGCGGCATTCGCAGTTTCGATTGGGGAACCTATCCAATCATGCGGTTCTCGGCGGTACCCCACGCAGGTCAATGTGCCTCTGATCGATCGTCCAGGCGCACCATTCCTGGGCGTGGCGGAAGCCGCGATGGGCCCGACCGCCGGTGCCATCGGCAACGCACTGGTCGATGCCACGGCGTGAGGCTGCGCGATATGCCACTGGGCGGCGAGACGCTGCAGGCCAGGATCGCGCCCTAAGTACCGAGGGAGGCGTTGCATCCCGCGCAACGCTGATTTGCTCCCCGTTGTGATTCAAATTGCGCTTTCCGGCGCCTAAGCTCTCCCCATTGCAACCTGTCCCTCAACGCCATGGAATCCACAACTTCCCCCCTCACGCCCGGCGCCGCGCCTGCGCCAGTCCCGATGGCCGGCGCGCTGGTCGCGCTGTTTTCGCTGTGTGCCGGCGTGCTGGTTGCCAACCTCTATTACGCCCAGCCCATCATCGAGATGATTGCGCCGACGGTGGGGCTGTCGGCCCAAAGCGCCAGCGTCATCGTGTCGCTGACCCAGATTGGCTATGCCGTCGGTCTGTTCTTTCTGGTGCCGCTGGCAGATCTTCACGAGAACCGGCGCCTGCTGCTGATCAGTGGCGTGGCCGCCGCCATCAGCCTTGTGGGCGCCGCCACCGCGTCGCAGCCAGGACTGTTCCTGCTGGTGTCGCTGTTGCTTGGCCTGAGCTCCGTGAGCGTGCAGATACTGATTCCGCTGGCGGCGCACCTTGCGCCCGAAGCGCTGCGTGGGCGCACCGTGGGCACGATCATGGGCGGCCTGCTCTCCGGAATCCTGCTGTCCCGGCCATTGTCGAGCCTGCTGGCACAGGCCTTCGGCTGGCGTGCGGTGTTCTTTATCGCCGCCGCGATGACGCTGGCGACGGTGGCCATCATCGCAGCGACGATTCCGCGCCGCATGCCCGAGCATCGCGGCACCTATGGCGGCCTGCTGGTTTCCCTGTGGCATCTGTTCACGCGCTATGCGGTGCTGCGCCAGCGCTCGCTGTACCAAGCGCTGCTGTTTGCCGCGTTCAGCCTGTTCTGGACTGCCGCACCCCTCGAGCTGGTCAGCCACTATGGCCTCTCGCAATCGCAGATTGGCGTCTTTGCACTGGTTGGCGCGCTGGGCGCTGTGGCGGCACCGATCGCCGGCCGGCTGGCGGATTCGGGCCATACGCGCATCGCCTCTTACCTGGCGATGATCGCTGCTGTCATCAGTTTCCTTCCCGGAATGGTCGGCGGCACAGGCGGCGTCTATTGGCTTGCATTGACCGGCATCGTGCTCGACTTTGCCGTGCAGATGAACATGGTGCTGGGTCAGCGTGCGATTTATGCGCTCGATGCCACCAGCCGTGGACGCCTGAACGCGCTGTACATGACCGCCATCTTCGCCGGGGGCGCGGTGGGATCGGCCGTCGCCAGCGTGCTCTACACGCATATCGGCTGGTCCGGCATCGTCGCGACGGGCAGTGGTCTTGCGCTGGTCTCGCTGCTGGCCATGGCCCTCGCTTCGCGCCGCTGAGCAGCTCGCTCCTTCTTCGAACCATTCATTGACCGGAGTCATCATCATGACATCCCATCTGTTCTCGCCCATCACAATCGGGCAGCTGCAACTGACTCACCGCGTCGCCATGGCGCCATTGACGCGCTCGCGCGCTGGCCAGCCCGGTAATGTGCCCAATGCCATGAATGTCGAGTACTACCGGCAGCGTGCCTCAGCGGCATTGATCATTACCGAGGCCACCCAGATCTCGCAGCAAGGCCAGGGCTATGCGTGGACCCCTGGGATCTACACCGCCGAGCAGGTCGAGGGCTGGCGTGCCGTGGCGGACGCCGTCCATGCCGAAGCTGGCCGGATCTTCCTGCAACTGTGGCACGTTGGCCGGGTTTCGCACCCGTCGTTTCAACCCGGCGGCGCGCTGCCGGTGGCGCCGAGCGCGCTCCCGGTGCCCGGCAAGACGTTCATCGTCGACGCCGACGGGAACGGCGTGTGGGGCGACATCCCGACGCCACAGGCACTGACCGTGGAGGGTATCGCGGCGATCGTGCATGACTACCGCCGGGCCGCGCACAATGCCATGGAGGCGGGCATGGACGGCGTGGAAATCCATGCGGGAAATGGCTATCTGCTGGACCAGTTCATCAACTCTGACAGCAACCTTCGCACCGACGCCTATGGCGGCAGCATCGAGAACCGCGCGCGCCTGCTACTGGAGGTGGTGGACGCCGTGACGGCCGAGATCGGTGCGGAGCGCGTGGGCGTGCGGCTCACGCCGATGGGCCGCTTCATGGGTATGGGCGATGCCACGCCTGAGGCCACGTTCGCCTACATCGCACGCCGCCTCAACGACGAGTCGCTGGCCTATTTGCACCTGGTGGAGCCGGCGATGGTCGGTACGGTCAAGGACGAGGCGGCTGACCCGCGCTGGGATGCCATCATGCGCAGGATGCGTGCCGAATTCCACGGCGTGCTGATGCTGGCTGGCGGCTACGACGGCGCCTCTGCAGAACGTGCGATTACCGACGGGCGCGCGGACATCGTCGCGTTCGGACGGCCGTTCATCGCCAATCCCGATCTGCCCCGCCGTCTCAAGACCTCGGCGGCGCTGAATGCCGCCAATCCGGCGACGTTCTTTGGCGGCACGAGTGTCGGTTACACCGACTATCCGGCACTTGCCTGAGTCATTCCTGGCGGCGTGTCGGCCCGGGCAATGTCGCCAGGAATGTCAGGAACGCGGCAATCCGTCGCGAGCCGCGCTGGTTCGGCAGATACAGCGCAGAGATGGCGGAGCTTGTCTGGTCAGGATTGACAGACCATGCGTCAAACAACGGCGTCAGCCGACGATTGTCAATATCGTCATCGACGAGCCAGTCCGGCAACAGGCCGATGCCCCCGCCCGCCAGCGCGATCTCGCGTAATACCTCGGCGTTGTTGCTGCGGAAATGGCCATTGACCGGAACTGTCGTCTCACTGCCGTCCTGGCGAAAGGTCCACACCTGATCCCGCGCGCCATAGCTGAATCGCAGACAGCGATGATGGAGCAACTCGCCGGGCTCAGCGGGCACACCCTGGCTCTCCAGATAGGCCGGGCTAGCCACCACGCGACGGCGGAAGCTGCCGATCTCCCGCGCGATGACACTATCGTAAGACGCCGGGCTGCCCAGCCGGACGGACAGGTCAATCCGCTCGCCGATCAGGTCGACGATGTCGTCGGTCAGCGTCACCTCGACCTCGAGTTTCGGAAACTTCGCCAGCCAATCGCCAAGATAGGGGGCGATGCATCGCCGCCCAAACGCCACGGGTAGCGATACGCGCAAGCGCCCAACCGGCTCCTCGCCCCGATCCGCAATCAACGCGTCGGCTTCCTCCACGGCATCCAGAATCTTCCGGGCCTGCTGGTAATAGGCTGCGCCGGCCTCCGTGACCGTGATGAGCCGCGTGGACCGATTCAGCAAGACCGCCCCCAGTGATGCCTCAAGGCCGTCGAGCGCGCGCGTGACCGACGATGTGGCCAGCTCCAGGCGTCGTGCTGCGGCGGAGAAGCCCTTCGCATCCACGGTTTCCACGAACATCTTCAGTGCAAGCAGCTTGTCCATCTTCCAGGGATGATCGATTGATAACGATTGGTCATTCGGGAAGCGTGATGCAGATCGCGATATGAACTATGCGACACGCTCGCGTTCCGGCAGATGATGCCACTCCTTGATCCGACTTGCTTTGTGAGCCAGGCGCGACACCGCGCGGAAGCTCGTCGAATCAGGGTAAGTCCCACCCGTCCCGCCCCTTGGCCTGTCGCGCCTTCCGCCCTATCATTTATCAACCGATCACTGATCGATCGATAATTTAAAGGAGGCGACGATGGCACTGACCAAACTTGCGCATTTTTCCATTCGCACCACCGACCTGGAACGGTCCTGCGCGTTCTACGAACGCGTGCTGGGCTTCCGGCGTGGCTACCGCCCCCCGTTCGATTTTCCCGGCGCCTGGCTCTATATGGGCGATGACGAGCGTGACTACGGATGCGTGCACATCATTGGCATCGATCCCGCCAATCCTTCGGGGCTGGCGGCCTACCTCGGCGACAAGTCCCTGCCCGCATCCGGCACCGGCACCGGCACGCTCGACCACATCGCCTTCCTGGCCACTGGCGTCGCGCAGATGTGGAACACCCTCCGTGCCGAGGGCATCGCCTGGCGTGACCGCACCGTCCCGAGCCTTGGCCTCCATCAGGTCTTCATTGAGGATCCTTCGGGCGTCACGATCGAGCTCAACTACCCATCCACCGAGGTGGAGGGCCTGGCATTGCCGCATCCGGCGCAAGCTACAACGGGAGTCGAGGCATGAAATCCGCACTGCAAAGGCAACCCAGGGCGATCGTCGTCGGCGGATCGCTCGGCGGTCTGTTTGCCGCCARCATGCTTCAGCGCGAAGGCTGGGAGGTCGAGGTCTTCGAGCGGACACCCGAAGCGTTGACCGGGCGTGGCGCCGGAATCGTCACGCACCCGGAACTGTTCGAGGCACTGGCCACCGCCGGCGTGGTCGTCGACGACAGCATTGGCGTTCACGTCGATACCCGGGTCACACTCGCCCGCGATGGCGCTGTGGTATCGGATCGCCAGATGCCCCAGATATTGACGGCCTGGGGCAAGATGTATGACGTGCTGGGCAAGGCGTTTTCCGGCGCCTATCGCACCGGCGCTACCGTGACCGCGGTCGATTCTCATGCCGACCATGCGGTCGTCACGCTGCAGGACGGCTCGACGCACCGGGCCGACATGGTCATTGCCGCCGACGGCTTCCGCTCGGGGGTACGCGAACAGCTACTGCCTTCGGTCGGCCTGGAGTACGCCGGATATGTTGCCTGGCGCGGGCTGGTCGATGAGGCCGATATTTCGCCCGGCACGCACGCGGCCATTTTCGACAAGTTTGCCTTCTGCCTGCCGGCTCACGAGCAAATCCTTGGCTATCCGGTGGCGGGCGACGGCAACAGCATCGCGCCGGGCCGCCGCCGCTACAACTTCGTGTGGTATCGCGCCACGCGCGAGGAAGACGAACTCCCTGACCTGCTGACCGACGTCGCGGGCAAGACCTGGGCCAATGGCATTCCGCCGAGCCTGATCCGCCCCGAGGTGCTCGACGACATGGAAAGCGCCGCATCCGATCTGCTGGCGCCGCAGTTCGCGGAAATCGTCACGAAGACCCCCCAACCGCTATTCCAGCCGATCTTCGACCTGACCGTGCCTCGCATGGCTTTCGGCCGAATCGCGCTGCTGGGCGACGCCGCGTTCGTGGCTCGCCCGCATTGCGGCATGGGTGTCACGAAAGCGGCCGGCGACGCCATCGCACTGGTCCACGCGCTGGCCGGACATCCGTCCGTCGAAACGGCGCTCGAGGCGTACAGCACCGAGCGCGTCCAGGTAGGCCGGGCGGTCGTCGAGCACGCACGCCATCTGGGGGCCTATATGCAGGCGCAACTCAAGGGTGAACAGGATCGCGAGATGGCCGAACGCTATCGGACGCCCGAGGCAGTCATGCGCGAGACCGCCGTCTCACGGCGCTTCTGACCTACGCCGCAAAACAACGTACCGGAGACAACATCATGCCCCAAGCCGCGGCCTATCCAATCCATCTTGATCTTGCCGAAACGGACCCGCCCGTGGTCCCGCATCCCCTCCTGAGCGAGCCAGGCTTCGCGCGTCTGCAGCGCGCGCGCCGTCGTTTTTCCTGGTCGCTCACCGCCGCGATGCTGGCGGTCTACTTCGGCTTCATTCTCACCCTGGCCTTTCGTCCGGACCTGCTTGCTGCGCCGCTGACAGCAGGCCAGCCGATGAGCGTCGGCATACCCATCGGGTTCGGCATGTTCGCCTTCACCTTCGCACTGGTGGCCATCTATGTGTATCGCAGCAACACCGTCTACGACAGGATGATTGCGCAGATCCGCGAGGGAGAACCGTCATGAACCGCGCCTTGATTGCAGCTTCCCTCCTGCTTGCGCCGCTTGTCGTCGCCACTCCCGTCCTGGCGGCCACGCCACCGGTCGGGCAGGGCCTGAACCTGATCGCCATTGCCATGTTCGTCGCGTTTGTCGCCGCCACACTGGTCGTGACACGCTGGGCGGCCAAGCGCAACCACAGCGTAGCCGACCACTACGCTGCCGGCGGCAAGATCACGGCCATGCAGAATGGCTGGGCGATTGCCGGCGACTACATGTCTGCCGCATCGCTGCTCGGCATTTCGGCGCTGGTCTTTACCAGCGGCTACGACGGCCTGATCTATTCCATCGGATTCCTGGCCAGTTGGCCCATCATCCTGTTCCTGATCGCCGAACCCCTGCGCAATCTGGGGCGCTACACGCTGGCCGATGTGCTGTCATACCGGCTCAGGCAGCGGCCTATCCGCGGCTTCTCGGCATTGAGTTCGATCGTGATCGTGCTGCTGTACCTGGTCTCGCAGATGGTGGGCGCCGGCAAGCTCGTGGAGCTGCTGTTCGGCTTCAACTACACCTCGGCGGTGGTCCTGGTCGGCGTGCTGATGGTGGTCTACGTGTTCTTCGGGGGCATGCTGGCCACGACTTGGATCCAGATCATCAAGGCCGTCATGCTGCTGGCCGGTTGCGCCTTCATGGCCTTCATGGTCATGCGCCACTTCGGCTTCAGCCTGAATACCCTGTTCGAGCACGCCATCACCGCACATGGCAAGCACGACGCCATCATGCGTCCCGGCGGCCTGGTCTCGGATCCGGTGTCAGCCGTGTCGCTGGGCCTGGCGCTGATCTTCGGCACTGCCGGCCTGCCGCACATCCTGATGCGCTTCTTTACCGTCAGCAACGTCAAGGCCGCGCGCAAGAGCGTGCTCTACGCCACCGGCATCGTCGGCATGGGCTACGCCATGATCATCGTGATCGGCTTTGGCACGATCGCGCTGGTCGCCCAGGATCCGCTGTACCACAACAGCGCCGGCGCCGTGATTGGCGGGGTCAACATGGTGGCCGTGCATCTTGCTCATGCGGTGGGTGGAAACGTCTTCCTCGGCTTTATCTGTGCGGTGGCGTTCTCGACGATCCTGGCCGTGGTTGCCGGGCTGACGCTGGCGGGCTCCTCCGCCATCTCGCACGACCTCTATGCGACGGTGATCCGCCAGGGCAAGGCGTCCGACAAGGACGAGATGCGGGTATCGCGTATGACGACGCTGGTGCTGGGTGTGCTGTCGATCCTGCTCGGCATCCTGTTCGAGAAGCAGACCATCGCCTTCATCGTCAGCCTGACATTCTCGATCGCCGCCAGTTCCAATTTTCCCGTGCTGCTGCTGTCGATCTACTGGCGCGGGCTGACCACGCGCGGCGCGGTCGTAGGCGGCATGCTCGGACTGATCACGGCCGTAGTACTGACGATCCTGAGCCCGACCGTCTGGGTGCAGGTGCTGGGGCACGCCTCGGCCATCTATCCGTACGAATATCCGGCCCTGTTCTCCATGCTGGTGGCATTTGCCGGCATCTACGTATTCTCGGTGACCGACCGGTCGGCACGGGGAGCATGGGAACGCGCGGCGTATCAGAATCAGCGCGTGGATTGTGAGCTGGGCCTCGGCAGGAAGACCGTTAACTAGGCTGCAGCCACCATCGGGAGCGGGCGGCGCAGACCTTCTGCAGTCGCCCATCTTCCCATTTATCGGTCGATTGGTAGAATCCGGACATCATCGGCATCGCATTGGCGAGAGAGAACGTCATGGACTCAGGTACTGGATCGACCACGGAAGAGCCGCCCGTCAAGTCTGCGCGACGGCTGCTGCCCGAGGAACGCGAGAAGCAGATCGTCGAAAAGGCGATCGAACATTTCACCCGAAACGGCTTTGGCGGCAGTACCCGGGAGCTGGCCCGACAGATCGGTGTGACGCAACCCCTGCTCTATCGTTATTTCGAGAGCAAGGAAGCCCTCATCGAGCGCGTGTACAACGAGGTCTTCCAATGGCGTCCTGACTGGGATCGGCAAATCACCGACCGCTCGATGCCACTGGCGGAGCGGCTCCATGCTTTTTACCTCGACTATTCATCGGTGATCCTCCGCGAAGAATGGATCCGGCTGTTCATCTTTGCCGGCCTGACGCACGAAGGCATCAACAAGAAGTACCTCGGCAAGCTGCGCAGCAAGGTCTTCCTGCCTGTGCTGGCCGAAGTCAGGGATGCATTCGGGATTGAAGCACCGCGCAAAGCTGAAGAGACTGAGGCGGAGATCGAGATGATCTGGAGCCTGCACGCGGCCATCTTCTATATCGGCGTCCGCAAGTGGATCTACGGTCTCAAGGTCCCGACCGACATGGACGCCATGATCCGTCAGAAGGTAGACATGTTCCTGCATGGCGCCCCGGCGGCAATACGCGCATTGCGCGCAAGCGCTGGATAAACAAACCGCTGGGTCATCATGGCGCAAACCGCCAGTGTTCCAGCCAGCATACCGAGGGACGAAGAGGTGTGCGCGTGAGAGGAGAACCCCGTCGCGAAGGCGACGGCAGCCATTTCCAGCTTACGACCAAGTTTGTGATTGCATGTCATTGCGGCTACCATTTTTTGCCTGTGCCCAGTCAGGGTGGCCCGGCTCTTGATGCCGCGCCACCCACCTTGGATATCAGTATTCGGTCACCGGCGCATGCACGGGCGCGATCGACGCGTGCGGGGTCTGCGTGCGCTGCGCAGCCTTGTGGACCATCGTGTAGGCGTAGTCGATGCCCATGCCGTAGGCGCCCGAGTGTTGCTTGGCCAGGCCGGTCACGGCGTCGTACGTTTCCTTGTTCTTCCAGTCACGCTGCCATTCCAGCAGCACCTGCTGCCACGTCACCGGCACCACGCCGGCCTGGATCATGCGTTGCATGGCGTAGTCGTGCGCTTCCTTGGTCGTGCCGCCCGAGGCATCGGCCACCATGTAGATCTCGTAGTCCCCTTCCAGCATCGCGCTCAGGGCGAAGGTCGTGTTGCAGACCTCGGTCCACAGGCCGGCCACGACGATCTTCTTG